>PLCH01000351.1 GCA_003135585.1 Chitinophagaceae bacterium | reverse complement strand
GAATAGAGAAGTTTCAGCCAGTTCCAAGTCATCCGTTCATGCCAGCGCTGGAAATAAGGACAATAAAGTGAGCAAGGATGCGTCTTTAAGTGGTCAGGCCTATGTTTCTTCCGATGGACTTAAAACCAGCGCCAAGAATGAAAAAAATGAAGAAAAGGCCGAGGTAAAAGAGCAGACTGGTTCAACAGTTCAAAAAAGCAATCAAACAAAAGAGAAAACCCAGGCCGGGCTCAAAAAAGAAAGTGGCAAAATGAAACCAGGATCCTTTTCTATGAAAACGCAGCTGAAAAGCAATGCAGGAATTAAAATTAAATAACCGGATCAATGACAGATTTTTGCCTCACTCAGGAGGCAAAAATCTGTTACTTTAAAAAAAAATGGCAAGAAACTATATAATCCAGGTTTTTTTGGGAATGGTGGTTTTTACTAGCCATCCGCTGTTGAGTCGTGGAAATAGCGGCAAACCCCATGTGCATTCAAGTTTCCTTTATGACCCGGTATTTCAATCTGGTTCCGACACCCTGCCACAGAATAAAAAAATCACTGATGAGAGAACTGATACAGCCAAGGCGGAAATCATAAAAGAGGTTCCGAAATCACGCAAGCAGGAAAGACCAATGCCCCTGACTGGAGTACCAGCCATAAAACCAATTAAAATAATTAAACCCAAGATTATAAAACCGGTAATCCGGGTGCTCAATTAACTAAAATTAATTACCTCATGAAACTTCTCGTTTTATTAACAACAACAGGATTCCTAAGCGCCCATTGTTTTGGGCAAACTGACAGCGCGGAAATAAAGCCGTCATCCGACAGCACTAAAACAAAAGCCAATCTTACCCTGGGTCTTGTTTATTCAAATAATGCAAATTATTATGGTCAGCGTGCCGCAGAGAATATGCCTTATGCAGCAGCAGCAGCCAATTACAGACTCCGGTCAGGGATATATTTCACGGGTATGGCTTATAAATTATTAAACGATACTGGTGGATTGGTTTCCGCATCGAATCTGGGCGCGGGAATAGCCTTTAAGCTGAGCAGACTGCTTGCCTTAGATATTAGCTATAGCCATACTTTTTACCCAACCTACTCGCCTTTTCTTCAGGCTGCCAACCCTGATAATGCCAGCGCGGGCTTTACCTATACCAATTGGTTAAGTTCCAACCTAAGTGTGGATTATGCTTTTGGAAAAACCAAAGACTTTTTTGTAACGGTGGGCATAGCAAAGGCTGTAAACCTGGGAAGCCTTGGCCAAAAGGATATCATCACCATTACGCCGGCTTTTGATATCGTTGGGGGAACCCAGCATTTTTACCAAACTTATATTACGGAGAAAAGGTTAAGGGACAGCCTGCTCGGGGTGCTGTTACCGCCACTGACCGGTGACCCTTCGACCGGCGCCAGCACCACAACCACTACTTCGACAGAGGTTAATCTCCTATCCTATAACTTTAAATTCCCGATCGCCTATAACCGGGCAAACTATATGCTCGAAGCGGCTTATCAGCTTTCCATATTGAGCAGGAAAGCAGAAAGTGCTGCAGGTAAGGCCAACTCATTTGTAAGTTTCAGTTTTTATTACCAGTTTTAATAGCATGAACCAACGATGCTTTGGTTCCATCCGGCAGTTAAAAATAAATTATTAGCGAATGAAAGTATTGATTGTTGAAGATGAGAGATCCATGGCCCTGGAAATATTTATGTTTTTGGAAAAAGCATTTTACCTGGTCGATCTTGCGCATACAGCAAAACAGGGCAGGCAAAGGATGGAAGATAACCAATATGATTTTATCCTCCTTGATCTGGGGCTTCCCGATGATGACGGCTTATCTGTCCTAAAGGAGGCAAAAAGGATTTGCCCCGGCGCTTCTTATATCATTCTTACTGCAAGGGGAGACCTGGAGGACAGGATCAGGGGGCTGGATCTGGGTGCAGATGATTACCTTCCCAAGCCCTTTTCATTATTGGAGCTGCAGTCGAGGATGCAGGCAATTTTGCGCAGAAAATCGGGGTTAAATGATTCAATTGTTCCACTGGGCGATTTTGCTATAGATCTTAACAAAAGAGTGGTGATTTACGAAAATGGGGAAATTGAATTATCGCGCAGAGAATTCGATTTGTTAAGTTATCTGTTGCTTCACAAAAACCGACCCCTTACCCGGCTTCAATTGAGTGAACATATCTGGGGGAATTTCTCGGACGACGATTATGACTCCAACTATATTGATGTCCACATAAAAAATATCCGCAAAAAACTGACGGCCTATGCCCCCGTTGAATGGCTGCAAACCATCCGGGGCATTGGCTATAAAATAAAAATCTGACGTGAAACTTCTCACAAAACTTACTCTTTTTATTACTCTTTCAAAATTAGCAATCGTATTGCTCTTCATATGGCTATTGCCTTTACTGGTAAACAGAGTGGCTTCCCAGTATACCGATTATTATCTTCAGGAACAAAAGAAAAAGGTGATCAATGATATAAAAAAGAACGGTATTGATTATTATCTCCAGGGAGAAAAAAATTACGGCAGTTATACCATGCTGAAAGAAGAATATATTTCACTCGAGCGAGCTGATAACCCTTTTCTGCGCGATACAATAGAAACTTCCAAGCGCCTTGTCGAAGAAGATACCCTGGTTTACCGTGTATTAAGTCATGTATTTGACTGGGGGAACAAAAGATACATACTGGAAATAGGCAAAACTACGGCCGCCATCAATCAATACAATCATCCTTTGCAGCTGTTTGCCCTTTACGCCTTGATCGGATTAATTGCTTTCACGATATTGATCGACCTGGTATTTACCCGTTTGCTTCTGCACCCTCTTGGGGTAATTATTAAAACAAAACTTGTCAATAGAAGGTTTCCGTTTAAAGAGCAACCCCCACCGGTAAAGACCTCAACAGCTGATTTTAAATATCTGGATAATTCGCTGATAGAGTTAATGACAAAGATTAATGAGGCATTTGAAAAGGAAAGAGAATTTACTTCCAATGCCTCTCACGAGCTGATGACCCCTATTAGTATTCTTCAGAATAAGATAGAAAACCTGATGTTGAGTACTGNNCAGTGGATATGAAGGCATTAATAGAAGAGGTTATGGGGGAACTTGGTCATCGCCTGGAAGCCAGGAGCCTCAGCCTCAGGCTGACTGTTTCCCAGGTAACCCTGCAGCAACTCAATCATGACCTGCTTTTTCAACTCATCTATAACCTGATCAATAATGCCATCCGGTATAATAAGGATGGGGGAGAAATCATCATTACGGATGATTATATACCAAGGAAATCCTATAGTTTATTTATCAGGGACACGGGAGTTGGCATACCGGAAAATGAAATTGGATCTATATTCGACAGATTCAAAAAGACCGACCGCAACGAAGGCGAAGGGTATGGATTGGGTCTTTCGATTGTAAAAAGTATAGCCCAATATCTTGGGATCAGGATCGAAGTGAAATCCGAATTTACAAAGGGTACTGTTTTCAGCATTATCTTTCCTGCAAGGATGCAGGGGGTAATTTGAAGCAACGGTTGGGTAACAACCTTTTTCAAAGTCGGTCGATTTTTTTTCATTTTATAAAATTAGAAATCCATATTAGAACTTTACAAATCTGACCCGATATCGAAATCCCGTTTATTTTTTCAATCTTGAACAGACTTTTTAATTTTATGATTCAAACTTAACGAATGCCTTATATACCCTTGGAGGAAAATTTACCGGGAATAACCGGCCTCTTAAATTACAGATTGGACACTGCTTTGCCGATCAGGNNTTTATTAAGAGGAGAATCCACACTTACGGAAGCTGAAAGAGAATTGATTGCGGCGGTGGTCTCTTTTGGAAATGATTGCAAGTTTTGTACAGCAGCCCACTCGGCTACTGCTGATCTGCTGCTCGGAGAAAAAAATACTTCCCAAAAGGTAAAAAATGATCTTCCACATGCTCCCGTGAGTGAAAAAATGAAAGCTTTATTAG
>PLCH01000162.1 GCA_003135585.1 Chitinophagaceae bacterium | reverse complement strand
GCCGATGGTGTTAAAAATAAGTCCGACCAATTCATTGTCCAGGACACTTAGTTTGATCAGCTTGGCAAGGTCATTGAGATGCATGTTGCAGGTATTACCTTCATAACCCATACTCACGATCCCAACCTGGGCTTTCGCCAGGTCGCTGTCAGTCAGGCCGATACCATAAAGCATGGCTTGAGCCGCGGGTTGGGTGCTGTCTTGTGTAAGTGTCTTTGAATATTTGTTTAATTCTGCCATAATCAATTTTGATTTACCAATTTATCTTTTGCTGCATCCTTCCTCCCAGCCTTCGGTGATAATTCTTTCTGTTCAAATTCAGAGAAAGAGAGCGGGGTGTCGGTAACCACTAAGTTTATATAAGCATTCTGCACCTTCTTGCTCAGGGATTCATTCCAGGTCTTTTTGAAAGTTTCTCCATCCAGTGATTCCCAGCCAATCACTTCGGCTGCGGTCCCGCAGAAAAAAGCAGCATCGGCCCGTTTTAGTTCTTCAGTAGTAAATAGTTTCTCTTCAACAGGAATACCCAGGTTCCGGCATATTTCAAAAATTGTGGCCCTCGTGATTCCAGGAAGGATATTGCCGGCGGAAGGTGTATATAGCTTTCCATTTTTCTCAAAAAATACATTAGCCCCAGGTCCCTCTGCTACATAACCATTTATATCATTGAGCAATGCTTCATCATATCCTGCGGCCTTTGCTTCCTGGCTGGCCAGAATGGAATTTACATAATGGCCCGTAGCTTTGGCTTCAATCTTAAATCCTTTCGGGTTTGGTCTTTCGAAACCTGAGGTCATCACGCGAAGAAGCTTATCCCCTAAAAATGGAGCCATTTCCCATACTTCTATTGCGATATGCGAATGGTCGTTTTTTGAAAAACTCATATTCGCTGGAGCGTAAATGAGCGGGCGGATATAAGCATTCTGGAGATTGTTTTTTGATAAAACCGTATAAGTGGCTTCTATTAACTGGTCAGTCTTATATGGATAAGCCATATTCAATGCTGCCGCAGAATGCTGCAAACGGCGGAAATGTTCAACAGCCTTAAATATTCGTGTTTCACCACCACGCGTTTGGTAGGAACGGATCCCCTCAAATACGGCATACCCGTAATGGAGAGACTGGCTGTACAAGTCCATTTTTGCTGCCGACGCCTTTACAAAGTTTCCATCCAGGTAGATAACAGTGTTTTCATTATAATAATCCATAATCAAATCCTCCGCCCTGTTCTGGTAAAAGGGCATTTTAATGGTAAAAAAATAACCCGCCTTTTTTGGAGGCGGGTCACTTTTATTTTAATTTTTTGTAATGTAAGCTAACANNCCCCTCCTCCATAAAATGCAGGTATAATAATGACCACCACAATAATTACTGGGAGTGCGGTGAGAACATTATATAATCTGCGTTTCAGCATAGAGGTTCTGATGTAAAGCGAATATACCTCAAGCCGCTGGAAATACAAAGAACTTTAGTTAAATATTCTTAAATAATGGTTGATTTTCTCAACTCAATATTTGCCTTATTGATAATATCACCGGGGATCCTGTTACCAACATAGTCACAAATCAATTCCCCAATTGTAGATGTGAAATAAAAATTTACCGGATCAATATCCTTTGTAACAAAGCCATTCTGAAGCGTCCAGTCAACAGCCTCCCTCAACAATCCTGCCTCTTCGTACAACCCAAAATGATCGAGTAACAAGGCCGCGGATAGTATAGAACCCAGAGGATTGGCAATGTCTTTTCCGGTCGCCTGCGGGTAGGATCCATGGATGGGCTCAAACAGGGCAGCGCCTTTTCCCACAGACGCAGAGGGCAATAAGCCCAACGACCCGCTAATCACGCTGGCTTCATCGCTGATGATGTCTCCAAACATATTTTCAGTCAGGATCACATCAAATTGTTTTGGATTGAGTATAATCTGCATGGCTGCATTGTCCACATAAAGAAAATCCACGGCTACATCGGTATATTGCCTGGCAATTTCCTGGACTACCTTTCTCCACAATCTTGATGTTTCCAAAACATTTGCCTTGTCAACAAGGGTCAATTTCTTTCTTCTTTGCTGGGCCCGTCTAAAAGCCAGATGCGAAATGCGTTCTATTTCTTCCCGGGTGTATACACAAAGATCTGAGGCCTCCGTATTTGCTTCATTTACTTCCTTTTTTCCAAAATATATTCCACCCGTCAATTCGCGGAAGATTACGAAGTCAACTTCTTCGATATTTTTTGTCTTGAGCGGGGAAAGATGGTGCAAGGAAGGGTAGGTTGTAACCGGCCGGATATTTGCGAATAATTGCAGTGATTTTCTCAATTTCAGCAAACCCTGCTTTGGTCTTATTTTAGCAGAGGGATCGTTATCGTATTTGGGATGGCCAATGGCTCCGAATAATATGGCATCACAATTCAGACAGGCCTCTATGGTCTCATTAGGCAGCGGAACACCGGTTCTGTCAATTGCAATCGCGCCCATCAGAAAATAAGAGAAACTGAATGTATGGTGAAACCTTTCGGCTATCGTGGTAAGTACCTTTACAGACTGGCGGGTGACTTCAGGGCCAATTCCGTCTCCTTCAATTACGACAATATTTTTTTTCATATTCTTCTATTTCATTTTTTATACTTAGCAAATAATCGATATCATCATACCCATTCATCAGGCAGGTTTTTTTATATGGACTGATCTCAAACAACTCAACCGGTAAATGCCCCTTGAAAAATAGCGGCCCTTTATTGATTTGAATCGTCTGCTCTTCAAGGTTTACTTCAATTTCCGTGGAAGGCTCATTTTGCAGAGCAAGGAAAATTTCCTGGAGAAAGGAATCAGTTACCACCACGGGAAGCAAAAAGTTGTTTAATGCATTATTTTTGAAAATATCTGCGAAAAAGCTACTCACCACAACATCAAATCCATAATCCTTGATAGCCCAGGCAGCGTGTTCACGGCTGGAGCCACACCCAAAATTTTTGCCTGCTACCAGTATTCTTCCCCCATAGCTTGGGTCATTCAATACAAAATCCTTTCTTTTCTGGTTTTCATCCCCATTGTTATAACGCCAGTCGCGGAAAAGATTTTTACCGAAGCCCTCCCTGCTCGTGGCTTTCAGAAACCTGGCAGGGATGATCTGGTCCGTATCAATATTTTCAATTGAAAGGGGTACGGCTGTGCTTTTTATGGTATTCATGGAGCGACTCATATTGCCTAAATAATTATCGTTTATAATACATTACCAGGGATGCCTTGGCGATTATATTGGCATGCAGGTTAAAACCTACAAAAGCAGGCGTTGCATTTTTGTCC
>PLCH01000299.1 GCA_003135585.1 Chitinophagaceae bacterium | reverse complement strand
GCTGCTTTTATTGCCTGGAAACTTATTGTTAGAATAGTGATCGCCATCGCAGTGAAGGCCGCAATAATAAACACCCAGGGTCGGATACTGATCCGGTATTCATATTTTTGTAACCAGTCCTGCAAAAAATAAAAGGCAATAGGAGAAGCAATTAAACAGCTTATTAATACTAAGCCCATAAAATCCTTTGAAAGTAGAAACCAAACTTGGGAGACTGAAGCCCCCAGCACTTTGCGGATTCCTATTTCCTTGGTTCTCTGTTCGGCTATGAATGCCGTCAGGCCAAACAAACCCAGGNNAGACCTGCGAACAATCCCGCTAATTTGCCAATCAGCGTTTCCAAATCAAATTTTGCCGCATAACTTTCGTCCACAAAATGATAGAGATATGGATAAGAAGGGTTGTATTTGTCGAATACTAGAGTTAGTTTGGCTATTGCATCGTAT
Source organism: Chitinophagaceae bacterium (assembly GCA_003135585.1). Classification (GTDB taxonomy): domain Bacteria; phylum Bacteroidota; class Bacteroidia; order Chitinophagales; family Chitinophagaceae; genus Puia. The sequence goes on along the minus strand of PLCH01000299.1, from coordinate 2,800 downwards.
GTACTTACCGATGGGGATAATCGATACATGATCGTGCTTGCCCTATCCGGGTGTAACATAAAATAAGTCGGTACGGCTGGTGAAAAAGGAGAGGTCATTAACGCATTACTGACTACTCCAATAACTCTTGCCCGTTGTGTCGTTTGCCCCCAATCAATGCTTTGATTTAGAGGCTCCTTAAACCGCATACGGGTTGCCGCCGCTTCATTAATGATCATACTCAATGAATCACTACCCAGGTTGCCTGTAAAGTTTCTACCTTCCTTTATCTGCATTCCAAGGGTTTTAAAATAATCAGCATCTGAAACGGCAATTGTTGCCAAACTCAACGTTTCATTAGGTCCTTTTCCTTGCCAGTCATTTATATTATTGTTTGACCAGATATCCGTAACAGGACTTGATGCTTTGGTTACACTTGTAACCAAACCACTCTGCAATAAATCATTTTTAAGTGCAATATAATTGCGGTTCAGATCAGCGCTTACGTCTGTCATCATCAAACGGTTAGCATCATACCCTTTGGGTCTGGCTTTGGCGTATTGTATTTGCTGAAAAACAATAATCGTGCTTATGATTAATGCAATGGAACAACTAAACTGCAGGACCACTAAAATTTTTCTTGGCAAAGTGGCCGCCTTGCCGATTTGAATAGTGCCTTTCAAAACTTTTACGGGCTTGAATGAAGAAAGATAAAATGCAGGCCGGCCCCCTGCAAGCAAACCGGTGAGCAGTACATAACTGATCATAGTGCACCAGAAAATACCATTGTCATAGGGGATCTTGATCGTTGTATTGGTCAGTGAATTAAAAGCAGGCAGTGCAAGAAGGACAAAGAACAATGAAAATATAAAGGCAATCAGTGTGATCACAACAGATTCAATCAAAAACTGGATAACCAGATCGATACGTTTTGAACCAATTGCTTTTCGTATGCCTATTTCTCTGGCTCTTTTTTCAGAACGTGCCGTGGAAAGATTCATAAAGTTGATGCAGGCAATTAATAGAACAAGCAAACCAATAATGCTGAACAGTTGCACATAGTCTATTAATCCTCCAGAGCCAATGCCATTCTTGAAATCTGTATATAAATGCAATTGTTTCAAAGGTTGCATAAATACCTCCGAATGGTAGGTTTTATAAGCATCAGGAACATACTTTTTTGCAATCGCTTTTAATTGAGGTTCTACCTCCGCATAAGAAACATTCGGTTGTAATGCCACAAATATTTGAAAGGAATTATTATCCCATGCCAGGGCTGCACGCTTTACCCAGTCGTTATTTTGCATATAATACGCAAACGGAACGATGAAATTAAATTGAAGCGTTGAATTGGCGGGAACATCCTTCAATAACCCCGTCACCTTAAATTCATGGGTATTATCCAAATTAACTGTCTTATTGATTGGATCTTCATTACCAAACAATCCTTTTGCAGCGGTCTGGGTAATCACAATGGAATACGGGTCTTTTAAAACCGTTTCTGCATTACCTTTCAGCAAAGGATATTGGAATAGTTTTAAAAAATCACTACCTGCCATAGCACCCTTCAGATATAATTTCCTGTCTCCGGCTACAAGACCGTGTTGCCCCATCCAATCAGTCTGGACTACATATTTAACTCCCGGGATATCCCTTTTTAGGGCATCTGCGAGCGGCAAGCACACTGAATTTTGTGTCTGTATTTCCNNGTATTTCCCCATTCTCTACATATTTAAACCTCGCCTGGTATAGCTGCTGATAACCTGGCAGAAACCGATCATAGGAAAACTGGTAATATACCCATAGTCCAATCACCAAAGCAACAGCCATACCTGTTGCCAGACCGAGAATATTCAGTGCGCTGTACACTTTATTGTTCACCAGGGTGCGCCATGCGGTTTTGAAATAGTTCTTAAACATGAGTTCTTCCAGGTTTCTTATAAGTAATGAAAGACCTCTTATCTTTACTCCAAGAGTATGCCGATCTTATATTGCATTGTTGGTCAACATTTTATTATATTCTCACTTATGTTCTTGTTCGGTATTGGAACAATCAGTGTCTCTTTTTGGCTATACAAAACTCAGCAAATAGGAAGAATTGCTACCAAAAAGAATAGGGGAACAAATTGTCAAAACTTGAACAGAGCATTAAAGCTGGATTTCATAAAGAAACAGGTCGCGCTCTACCATCCCTTTTAGATAACTCAGCCAGTCGAAAGCTGTAATTCCAGCTCAGGAGAGCATGTTATGCATTAATGCTATTAAATTAAGCCAATTATGATTAACAAAGAAAATTGGGTTTGGGGAATATTTGTGAACTGTATAGGACGGCTTCATATTAATTTAAAGTAGAAGCTCCATCGCATATTTTGCCAGCTGTTACAATATTATAGCCTAGTTATATTTCGAAACCCAAATTANNATGACCTGGTATTAATTGAAATTAATTAATTGTCTGATCAAGTCCTGTCGATTTGGTCGTTAACATGGTCTTTTTTCTTTTTTACTGACAAGTTATGCCATAAAAGAAGCATTATTTGGTGACAAAAGTTTTATGATATAAATTACTATCTTGGAAAAGTCTTGTTCTTTTATATCATTCTTAAATTTTCTACTTAAGAAATTCATATGAAAGGTATTATTTTATTCATGACAGTGATTACCNNGTTATTGGCTGCTCCGCGGGAAAAGAGAGATAGTTCCACCGTTTACGGCTATTCTGCCGATAAACAACTCATACTTTTAAGAAAAGGTACGAATGAATTGATTTGCCTTGCAGACGATCCTGACGTGCCCGGCTTTTCTGTGGCGTGTTATTGCA
>PLCH01000446.1 GCA_003135585.1 Chitinophagaceae bacterium | reverse complement strand
AGAACCGTAATTATTGATATAATACCGGTTAAGTAATATTGCAGGTAGGAATGTTCTCGAAGGATAATACTGATGAACGATTTGAGACCGGGGGATCAACGAAAGGCATTTCCAGGTAAGGCAGCGGTCATTTAACACTCTCAACTATCTTAATGAAATCAGATACTTTAATGCTCTAATTTTGTAACATTTTAATGCCTGTAGGGATAATCAACCAGGAATATCAACCTTATATATATGGTAACGAGCTAGATGAACCGGTAGGGTTAACTCATAGGTTTTGATTATCCGGACACCTGCTACTTTTTCAAACTAAGAAAACATTTCCTTTTTTTAGATTTCTTTATGTTCTGCACTCCGGCAGGCATTAATATTTTGTCCATTTATGAAAAAGGGACCAGTTACGTGCTCTTTTTTGAAAATCAAGAAAAAGGCGATCATTGGGAATTTCTCCATATAAAATTGGCGAGGTTATGAACCGGTAGGTAGGTCGGTCAAGTCCTCGACATATTTTCTCCTTGTCAGCCTGGATATTGTTTCTTAATATGCTGAATAGNNAGTTTTTGAAAATAAATACAGCCTCCGCCTTTTTTATGCTTTCCAAATTTCGTTAGCAGTTCTTCTTTTTCGGCAAAGTTTGAAAGATACAGAGTAATAGCATTTGCCCTTGATGCAATTCCTGCAAGTGGTGCACTACCTTTGTGCCCGCTATCATATTTATAATGATAAATTCCAAAACCTAAAATACTGGTCCCCCACATTTTTGGTTCAAGTCCTGTATGTTCGGCTATTAAGTCAATTATTGCTGAACAATCTTTACGTCTTTTCTCCTTAGTGATTGTCGTTAAAAAGTCGGCANNATCCTGAGTCTCTATTGTTTTATTTTTTGCCATATTTTATTTGCTCAATTCCTTTTGAATACGGAAAGGAAGTACATTGCTCTACCTTTGGTTTCAAATGCTTCTGGATATCTGTCACCTGAAAGGTTGTAACATATTGTCAACAGCCCTTCTTCAAATTTATAAATTGCCGTAAAGTGTTTTCCGGAATTGACTCCCTCTTTACCGTAAATGTCCATTTTATCATCCATAAACTTTACAATGCCTTTGTCGACACTCTCGGCAATAACCGTATAAGTGCTGTCACTAATAATGAGCTTTTGCTTTTCAAAAGCTGCTTTTGGCAGCAAGGTTCCGGCCATTTCTTGTTTAACCGGCACCCAGGTCCCGTCTAATGGGTTGGATTTCATTGTAGCATTTCTTGCGCTGGCACAACTTAGACCGATGATAACAAGCGAAATGAAAGTAGGTAATCGCATATATTTTTTTTAAACAGTAATGTTCCCGTCTAAGCCTGCCATAAATGGGGAACGATTGTAAGTGTTGGTTTTACTTCATATTCCTCAATTTAACAAAGTATCCCTAAAAACTTCAAGGTCCCACCCTTTTTAAAGAGTTCCCGCCCTCAGAACTTCTTTCACTATTTCGTCTAAATAAAAAATGGGAACCATAAGAACAAGATACTGGGTTTGGTTTGTATTACCAATACCATTTCGCCTTACAATAAGGTATAAAACAGGCATCTTATTGCTGCTTTTGTACTTCTTCAATATTGCGATCTGGATTTGGAGGAGGTGTTTTCACTCTTCCCAAGAACAGATTGATTGCCCATTGAAAAAGGTTTTTTCATTAACCCTGGATATAATAAGATCACCTGAAATTGAAACATTTTCCTCCAGCGGTATTGATTTAAGTATTTCATTTTCAAGGTATTTTGAGCAAATGGAACATTAAATGCAATTCATAAACCAGTTTCACCCAAAATAAGAAAACCTGCTCGTTGGGCAAATAAATTAATCGGCATAAAGGCGGGTCCTATGGAATGCCCGCAGGTCCCTACCCTGCCAAGCTCATTCAAACTTTATATCCCCAATCATGCTGATTGGTAAAAAAATATACCCTCATCTTCCTCGTGCAATGATCAAATAGAATTATAGAATTACTAACTTACAATTGAAAGAATATTGGTACAAATAAGCTTTCCTGATTATGAGTAACCTTGGGCTGACCAGACAACGCGTCATGTCTATTGACGTTTTGCGGGGAATAATAATGGTAATTATGGCCTTGGATCATGTTCGTGATTTTTTCTTTAAGGCATCCCTTAAAAGTACGGGCAGCATTGCTTTGGATCCTACCAATATNNAATATGGCTACCACAACACCCGGGTTGTTCTTCACCAGATGGATAACCCATTTCTGTGCTCCCATTTTTGTGTTCCTGGCTGGCACTTCTGCTTATCTGATCAGCCTAAGGAAAACAAAAAAACAACTCAGTGAGTTCCTGGTTAAAAGAGGTTGTTGGTTGGTACTGGTAGAAATATTTATCATAACCTTTGCCTGGACCTTTAATCCATTTTATAATGTAATAATTTTACAGGTAATCTGGGCAATTGGAGTAAGTATGTTACTGCTTGGTCTATTGGTGCATCTTCCCCTAAAATTAATTTTAGTCCTGGGTTTGGTTATTGTTATGGGACATAATCTTTTACAATATGCCCCATTTAATACTTTTAAAGGGGGGTTTTGGACCGACCTTTTATACTATACCAATTTTACGGCTTACCAGATCGATCAAAATCATTTGGTGTTAATTGTCTATTCCTTCCTCCCCTGGACTGGGGTGATGCTGTTGGGCTTCTACTTTGGTAAACTATATGAAGCAGGTATGCAAGCTGCCCGGAGAAGAAAAATATTGATCTTATTAGGATCGGGATTATTCCTTTTTTTCCTTGTGCTCCGTGCAATAAATGTATACGGCGACCTGCAACCCTGGTCTACGCAACCCAGGGGGTCTGAGTATTCTTTTCTTTCTTTCTTCAACACTAATAAATATCCACCTTCCCTGGACTATCTGTGTATGACACTTGGTCCGGCAATGATGATGCTCGCTTTATTAGAAAAAATACAGAATCGTTTCACCGCAATTATGATTTTATATGGTCGTGTGCCCATGCTTTATTATATTGCTCATTTGTACCTTATTCATCTCATAGGAGTAATCGTATTTTATGCTGCAGGCTTTACATCCAAGGATATCATCACTCTGGGTAGCCCCTTCTTTTTCCGGCCGCCAGGTCTTGGCTTTCCCCTGCCAGGGGTATATACAATTTGGGTCATTGTTGTACTGGCTCTGTATCCCTTGTGTAAGTGGTATGACCGGTACAAGAGTACGCACAAAAATTGGTGGCTTAGCTATCTGTAGATCACCGGAAGAAGCAATTCTCTACATTTAATTTATTTCCTTTCTTAACCAGTTAATTGAGAATTTGCGTTTTACGGCGTTTTATTTTTTTAATTGGAAATTGAATGCTCTCCCTGCAGAAACGCAAGTGGCATTTTCGAACAGTCAATACAAATACCTGTAACTTTAGAAAAAATAAACTGCATGCTGGTACTTTATAAATTCAATTCCACTGGAGACCAGAAAATAGATAAGGAACTTTTTGAAGCATTAGAGAAATACCAAAAATATTTAGAAGAAAAATTGTCTAATTATAAAGATAGCCAGGGCGTGATAATTCTTTACAATGCAGGGGAGGAAAATAAGATTGATCTTACTTACGACCTGACAGATTTTGGGGATATTGAAGAGGAAGTGAAAATAGCCCTGGCTTTGGTTCTCGAAAAGGGTCACTAGAAGCGCAGACATTTCGGGATCAGGGTTGTAGCCAGGACAAATTTTCGCAAAGTCTGGGCACCAATATAATTTTATCATATTATTTTTAGACTGACTAAAATTCATCCTAGTTCCTGAACCGTTACCTAATAATTTTTGCCTTCCTTTTTAAGACCGAGGAATAGATATAATTAATCGCCAGTACCGTAATAACAATGACCAATCCAAAAAATTCCCTTGTTTCTTCGACCCAGGGTGATTCTGCTTTCATTGTTCCTGCTATATTTTCTGCATTATGTTTTCTTATCCAGTCTATTAAACCGTTTTCATCAAACATCTTGTATAGGGCATAGGACCCATATACCACAAAACCAACCCAGTAGGCTTTTGGATAGAATTTTTCTTTGATGGAAAGCCAGCAAAGCAAAGCGGCATACAGATAAATAGGCATCCATACGTAAGGATCGGGGTCGTTATATTGCTAACCAGCAAAAACGATAAAAATAAAAATGAAAATGATATTAAATATTTTCATGCCCATAAATTCAAATTAATGGAAATACCCCATGCAGTGTTCCTTAGCATTTCCTTGAATATCAAAGTCGCTACCAATTTTGTTTTCAAAGGTTACTGCCTTCTCCTGCCTTATCCAATTTAATCCCCAGCTGGAATAAATTTCAATGAAATTGAGTTAACACAGTGTCTTGTATTTTTAGGAGTAAATCGTTCACCTGTAAAAACATGCCCCAAATGGGCACCGCAATTTGAGCAAACAATCTCTGTTC
>PLCH01000116.1 GCA_003135585.1 Chitinophagaceae bacterium | reverse complement strand
GCAAATGAAATAGATATTCTTAAACGCTGGATCAAAGAGGGGGCTCAGTGGGGAGATCACTGGGCTTATGTACCGGTTAAGTTTGTACCGACTCCAAAACCCAGCCGTTCATTTTTTGGCCTTGTTCCGGCAGAAAAGCTTGATTGGGTAAAAAATGACATCGATTATTTTATTTATGATAAGATCCGTAAGGAAAAAATAAAGCCCTCCCAGGAAGCACCTAAACCTGTATTGTTAAGAAGGGTAAGCCTTGACCTCACTGGTCTGCCTCCGGCGGAAAATATAGCGCAGGGATTTTTGAACGACAACTCCGAATCAGCCTATGGCATTCTTGTTGATTCCTTACTCGCTTCTCCCCATTTTGGAGAAAGATGGGCTGCTGTGTGGATGGACCTCGCAAGGTACGCCGATACCAAGGGATATGAAAGGGATGATAGCAGAAACATCTGGCATTATCGCGATTGGGTGATCCATGCATTTAATGATGATAAACCCTATGATCAATTTCTGACGGAACAGATCGCGGGAGATATTCTTCCCGACCCCTCTGATGCGCAGCTTATAGCCACTGCCTTTCACCGGAATACAATGACAAATGATGAAGGCGGGACGGATAATGAAGAATTCAGAACTGCAGCTGTTTTGGACCGGGTGAATACCACCTGGGAAGCTTTGATGGGAACCTCTTTTGCCTGCGTCCAATGCCATAGCCATCCTTATGATCCTTTCACACACGATGAATACTATAAATTCATGGCATTTTTTAATGACAGCCGCGATGAAGATACTTATGCTGATTATCCCTTATTACGTCAATACTCACCTGAAGATAGTTCTAAACTTAAAATTGTTACCTCCTGGATAGAGCAAAATAGTTCCCCCCAAAAAGCAAAAGAGGTCAATACTTTTCTAAAGACCTGGCAACCCTCTGTTAATTCCATAAAAGCGGATCAATTTGTCAACAGCGAATTGCAGGATACCAAATGGCTGATTTTCCGAAATCACGCAGTTGCCCGTTTGAAGCAGATCGATCTGGATCAGAAAAACCTTCTCATCTATCGTTATATCGGCATGGTAAAAGGAGGAAAATGGATCATACACCTCGACAGTGCTGCAGGCCCAGTATTAAAAACCATACCGGTTGATACGACAAAAGGGTACGATTGGGCAATTGCGAAAACGAGCCTTTCTGTTATGAAGGGGGTGCATGACCTGTTTTTTACNNGGGTATGATTCAGTTCAAAAATATTTCTGGCATCTGCTAAGAGCCCAAACAAGCACAACCCCGATCATGATGGATAATCCGGCAGGTATGCATCGGGAATCGCATGTTTTTGAAAGGGGTAACTGGCTCGTGAAAGGCATAGAAGTGAAGCCCGATGTGCCGCATTCCCTGAATCCATTTCCGGCCGGTGCACCGCATAACCGCCTTGGTCTGGCTCAGTGGTTGACGGATAAAAAAAATCCCTTAACGGCCAGAACGATAGTGAACCGGCTTTGGGAGCAGCTTTTCGGGATTGGATTGGTAGAAACACTCGAAGACCTTGGTACACAAGGTGCATCTCCCACCCACAGGGAATTGCTCGACTGGCTTTCCTGGAAGTTAATGAATGAATACCATTGGAGCATCAAGAATCTGCTTAAAGAAATAGTGATGTCTGCCACATATCGCCGGGATTCAAAGCTTACGCCTGAATTGCTGGCCAAGGATATCATGAATAGATCCTATGCCCGCGGGGCAAGAGTGAGATTGTCAGCGGAGCAGGTCTCTGACCAGGCATTGGCAATAAGCGGCCTCCTCAGCGAAAAGATGTATGGCCCCAGTGTCATGCCTTATCAGCCAAATGGCATCTGGTTATCTCCCTGGAATGGCCAGGATTGGAAAGAAAGTATCGGCGGGGACCAATACCGGCGCGCGCTGTATACATACTGGAAACGCACGGCTCCCTATCCTTCCATGATGAGTTTTGACGGAGTTGCAAGGGAAGTTTGCACCTCCCGGCGCATCCGCACGAATACTCCTCTTCAGGCATTGGTTACCCTGAATGATTCTTTTTATCTTGTTGCAGCCAGGCATTTTGCCTATCGTATGCAGGAGCAGGGAGGAAAGGATGTCAGGCAGGCAATCAGCAAAGGATATGAGATGGCCATGTATAAGCCTATCAGCAATGCAAAATTGGAGGCATTGACAAAATTGTATGACGAATCTTTGAAACAATTCAAAAAGGATAAAGACAAAACCTGTGAAACCATCGGAGTGATGGATGAACACAATAATCCCGAAACGGCAGCTTTAGTAGTTGTCGCCAATGCGATGTTGAACCTGGATGAATTGATAACAAAAAATTGAAAATAGAAAAGTGGAACAATGCAATTTGTAAAATGAATGAACAAATAGAATAGCAATAATAACTTATCATGACCCAAAAGGAACTACACAATGATCGACTGGCGAGAGAAGCCCATGAAAGGACTGTACATTTTCTTACAAGACGACATTTTTTAAAAGAAAGTGCAATGGGTTTTGGCGCATTTGCCCTGGGTTCATTCATCGCTGGTTGCGGTATGGGTTCCTCTGGAAATGCAGCAGGCTATCCTTTTGACCCAGCTCATCCACTCTCTCCCAAATTACCGATGTTTCCCGGCAAGGCTAAATCGGTTATCTACCTCCATATGGCAGGTGCCCCGTCACAATTGGAATTATTTGATTATAAACCCGATTTATTAAAATTAAATGGACTGGATTGTCCACGTTCCTTGCTTGAAGGGAAACGCTTTGCCGTTATACGCGGCGTTCCAAAAATGTTGGGACCCCAGGCAACTTTCAAACAACGCGGCCAAAGCGGCGCCTGGGTTTCAGATCATCTGCCACATTTTTCGACGATTGCAGATGAAGTGAGTTTTCTGAAGGCAGTTACAACCGACCAGTTCAACCATGCACCTGCACAATTGCTGATGCATACGGGAGGTCCACGGTTAGGAAGGCCGAGCATCGGCTCATGGGTCACTTATGGATTGGGTACAGAAAACCAAAACCTCCCCGGATTTGTTGTGCTAACTTCCGGAGGCAAATTCCCGGATGCAGGTAAAAGCGTCTGGGGTAGCGGTTTTTTACCTTCTGTATATCAGGGAGTGCAATGCAGGAGCGAGGGAGATCCGGTTTTATTTATTAAAGACCCGGAAGGGATGGACCGCGATTTAAGGAAAGCGTCTATTGATGCGATCAATGTGGTGAATCAGAAAGAATATGAAGAATACCAAGATCCTGAAATATTATCACGTATATCCCAATACGAAATGGCATACAAGATGCAAATTTCAGTACCGGGTGTGATGAATATTAATGATGAGCCGGATTATATTCACGAAATGTATGGCACACAACCCAACAAAGCCTGCTTTGCCAATAACGCCTTATTGGCAAGAAAACTGGTGGAGAAGGGTGTTCGGTTTGTCCAGCTCTTCGACTGGGGGTGGGATAGCCATGGCAGTGATGCAAATCTGGCCATTGATGTGGGTTTCATTAATAAATGCAGACAGGTGGACAAATCCATGACTGCCCTGATTCTCGATCTGAAACAAAGAGGACTGTTGGAAAACACCTTGGTAGTTTGGGGAGGGGAGTTCGGACGTACACCCATGCAGGAAAACAGGGATGGAAAACAGAATCCTTTTAAAGGAAGAGACCATCACATTGACNNTGGATGGCCGGCGCCGGTATCAAAAAAGGATTCAGTTACGGCGAAACAGATGAAATAGGCTACAATGTAGTCAGCGGAAAAGTAACACCCTATGATGTACAGGCTACCATATTGAACCAACTTGGTTTTGATCACGAAAAATTTATATACCAGTTTCAGGGCCGTCCATACCGGTTGACAGATGTTGCCGGCCAGGTGATCAATGAAATAATATGAGACAAAACAGGCGAAAATTTATTCAGCTTACTGCAACCGCCACGACTGCATTGCTGACCACCTCAATGGAATTATTTGCCTTAACCCATAAACCAACTTTTAGTATGAACAATAAATTTGAATTAATGATCATGGCTACCAACTGGGGTTTTCCGGGCAGCCTGGATGAATATTGTGAGAAGGCGAAAAAAGAAGGTTACGATGGAATAGAAATCTGGTGGCCAATGGAGAAGGAAAAGCAGGATGAATTGTTTACGGCCCTGAAAAATCACGGACTGGCGGTAGGTTTTTTATGCGCGGGTTCAGATAGCAATTACGAAAAACATTTTGACCAGTTTGTGAAAATGATCGACGCGGCTGCCACACACAGAATTCAAAAACCCTTGTATATTAATTGTCATTCGGGGCGGGATCATTTTAGTTTTGAACAAAATAAAAAATTTATAGATCATACACTTACCCTGGCCAAAGAAAACGAACTTATCATCTGCCATGAAACACACCGTTCCCGGATATTGTATGCTGCACCCGTCGCAAGACAATTTATTGAAAAGATTCCCGGTTTGCGGTTGACACTCGACATATCGCATTGGTGCAATGTGCATGAATCCTTGTTGCAGGACCAGGAGGAAACGGTGGATCTTGCCTTAACGAGGGTAGATCATATCCATGCCAGGATCGGCCACCCCGAAGGACCACAGGTAAATGATCCCAGGGCTCCGGAATGGGATACTGCCCTGAAAGCACATTTTGGCTGGTGGGACAAGGTGGTGGAACAAAAAAGAAAAAATGGACAAAGGCTTACCATACTTACAGAATTTGGTCCGCCGGATTATATGCCGGCCCTGCCCTATACCCGCCAGCCCCTGGCTGATCAATGGGCCATCAATGTCCATATTTTACAATTGTTGCGTAAACGCTATCTTTCCTAAATTTAAATGAGCGCGGTTCTATTATCCATTACAGAATTCATTGGACATCTTCATCCCGTGCTTGTTCATTTGCCCATTGGAATTTTATTACTTGCCTGCCTTCTAATTTGGCAAACCCGGAAAGATAAATATGCACACCTGCAGCCTGCGATACATGTTATATTACTGATTGGCATGATCAGCGCCATTGCTTCCTGTATAACAGGTTATATTTTATCGGGCACAGGAGATTATGAAGAAAAGCTGGTAGGCTTGCACCAGTGGATGGGCATTAGCGTGGCAGCCATTTCTGTATTACTGTATTATTTGAGGGCAAAGGATTTTTTAAGGTGGCAGTCACCCATGGCCATCCTGCTGTTGCTAATCTTATTTGTTACGGGGCACCTGGGTGGTTCTCTGACGCACGGCTCAGACTATCTCACAGAACCTTTGAAGAATTTATCGGGAGTGGAGGAGACCGCCATTCTAAAGCCAAAACCTATCCCAAATATTCAGGAAGCTATCTTATATACCGATGTTGTACAACCTATAATGCAGAACAAATGTTATAGCTGTCATGACGCTCGCCGGCAGAAAGGGAAACTGCGGATGGATCAAACGGACCTTTTAATGAAAGGCGGGAAGGACGGGGTTGTTATTGTTCCTGGAAAGTCAGGTGAAAGCGAACTTATCAAACGCATATTATTACCCCGGGAACAGGATCACCATATGCCGCCAAAAGAAAAAACGTCGCTGAATGGCAAAGANNGCTTTACAAAAAAAATAAAAGAGTTGTCACAGCCCGAAAAAATGAAACCGCTCCTGTTGAGCCTGCAAAATGATACGACAAATAAAAATGAGATTTCCGATGTTCCATCAGCCCCGGTTGAAAAGGCGGATGGGTTGGCGATACAGAAATTAAAGGACAGAGGTGCGGTGATCATGCCCGTTGGAGCAGGAAGTAATTATCTTGAAGGAAATTTTATAACGGTGAATTCAATTAATGACAGCGACATTCATTTANNCATTGGTATGGCTGAAGCTGGAAGCTAACCAGATCACTGATTCTGCGCTTGTAACCATTGGCCAATGTACCAGTCTTACCAGGCTGCAATTGGATCATACGACCATTACGGATTCGGGCATGAATTTCCTTGAACACCTTGACAGCCTGCAGACTCTTAACCTGGTAGGCACAAAAGTGACCGCAGCAGGAGTGCTGAAATTAAAAAAGCTGAAAAAACTGCGATCCATTTATCTTTATCAGTCCGGGGTCAATAAAAACGATTGGGATCAACTAAAAAAAGCTTTTCCGAAAGTCTATCTGGATTCAGGCGGTTATTCAATTACCTATTTGCAAACAGACACAATGATCGTAAAGCCTCCCAAAACGAGTAAGTAAATTTTCAGATCTAAGCGCCTTTAAATACGGGCTTTCTTTTTTCAAGAAAAGCGGTTGCCCCTTCTTTCAAATCTTCGGTACCAAAACATTCCCCAAAAATGACCTGTTCTTTTTCAAAACCGTTTTTATCATGGCCGGCGGGCAGGTCACCCACTGCTATATTTACACAGGCGATGATTCCAGCTACTGCAAGGGGCGCTTTGCTTTGAATGGTCTGCAGGATTTCCATAGTTTTTGAAAGCAAGGTTTCCGCTGTGGTAACATGATTCACCAATCCGGATTGCAAGGCTTGCTCCGCAGAAATGAGTGCAGCTGACATCATAAATTCCATTGCCCTGCCCTTACCGATTAAATGAGTGAGCCTTTGCGTGCCCCCATATCCGGGAATCAAGCCCAGATTTACTTCCGGTTGCCCAAATTTTGCATCCTGGCTGCATAGCCGAAAATGACATGCCAGTGCCAATTCACAACCGCCGCCTAAAGCAAATCCGTTCACTGCGGCGACGATGGGTTTTTTACATTGACCGATCTTAAAAAAGATGGCCTGACCTTTTCTTGCAAGGGCCGCACCC
>PLCH01000358.1 GCA_003135585.1 Chitinophagaceae bacterium | reverse complement strand
CGCCCTTTGTGGGCTATGCAGGACCGTTGACTGAAACGGTCCTGATGGGGAATCTACTATTGAGAGGGTTTAATTTTCGTGAAAGGATTAAGAAGAAAGATCCGGTTTATGGAGGCATGGATGCTTACACAACACCGGGAAGGTATATAAGCTATAAATGGGATGGAGAAAACATGCGGATAACCAATTTTGAAGCCGCCAATTAATTTGTGAGAAGAGAATATCGAAAAGGGTGGGGTGAGCTGAAATTATAGCGATTTGCTGCCCGGGAATCCTGATATCCGGAACCTTTCAGGTCTCTTTATTTTTAGCTGCTTCATTTTCTTTATTAGCCTTTTCCTGCCCGATCCCCATGGTCAGTGCGGTTAAAGCAGCCATGCTTCCCAGTTGCATGGTGTCCACGGCTGAACTGGGTACTATTACAATTGTTGCGTTTTGTTTCAAACCTTCATAGAGCATGTTCATTGCCCTTAAATGCAAAGCAACCGGATTGTTGGCGTAGGTTAAGGCGGCTTCCCCAAATTTCTCAGCCACCTGTCTTTCCGAATCTCCCAGGATTACCCTGGCCTGCCTTTCTCTTTCTGCCTGTGCCTGCATGGACATCGCGTTCTCCAATGCTGCGGGAATTANNGCATTCTCCAATGCTGCGGGAATTAAAACATCTTTGACCTCCACGGAATTCACATTGATACCCCAAGGTTCGGTTCGCTCATCAATAATTTTTTGCAAAACGATGCTTATCTTATCCCTCCCCTCAAGCATGTCCGAAAGCATCGTTTTTCCAATTACATCCCGCAAGGCGGTTTGGGACGCCCAGCTTATGGCCTGGATATAGTCTGCCACTTCCAGGGCTGCCTTTTGGGGGTCCAGCACTCTCCAGAAAAGTACAGCATCCACATCGACAGGGACTGTGTCCTTGGTCAGTGTTTTCTCCGCCTTGAACGAAGTTGCTATTACGCGTGTATCAATCCAGTATGGAATCGTATCCAGAATGGGGATGATAATAAACAGACCTGGGCCTCTTAGAGAGTGAAATTTACCAAGGCGCAATACCACGGCTTTGTCCCAGGGATCTGCAATCTTGACGGCGGAAGAAATCAAAAGGGCTAATACAAAGGCACTTGCCGCAATGGTTGCACTTTCCCCGGTATTTGAAACCCCATACACTGCGTACGCGGCTGCCAGTCCAACGCCAAGAATTATTACAAATATGAATACCCCAAATAAACTTTTACTTTTCATTTCAAACCTTTGATGGTTTATTTATGACTCAAAATTCCAATAAATTAAGAAATGATAAAGTTGGGTAAATTGTATTTCTGATTGTTATATAATTTTAGAAAATAGTTATATTATTCACACATTTTGCCTATTTTCTATAATGTTTTCATTTGTATTCCGGAATTTTTTTGAATACTTCCATATATAATATCTTGATTATATACGGTGTTTATTCCGAAGAATCGTGTGTAGACTATTTTTCCGTTAGGGAGTTGGGTGACAACTGATAAGATTGGAATGCTCGATTTTGAAAGGACCTTCCCTTATTATAACGCATACTGTTTTCAAGATTCTGATTTTCACCGGTCATTGCTTGGAATTTAAATGACCAACTATATCTGTTATTCTACTACCAACCTCCTAATTTTGTAAAGGTGGTATGCAGTAAAAAATGAGTAATCATTACCCTCTAAAAATCCCATTTTCCCTTAAAAAAATTCAAAATAGCAAAGAAGATTCTTAGTTTTTTGATATGATTTCGACGGGTAAAAAAAATCAGTGCAAATTTATTTTTCTATTTTATGAAATCTTTTTTCAAAGAGCTTTTCTTATACAATCATTATTCAAATAAAAAACTGATTGAGCTGCTTACAAATCAGTCCGCGCATATCCCTGAAAAAACTTTATTTCTTTTCAATCATATCCTGAACGCTCATGAAGTGTGGAACAGCAGGATAAACCTCCAAGCACCATGTTTTGGTGTGTGGGAAAAACATCCGGCCTCTCAATTCAAAATATTGGACCATGCCAATTATTTAAATTCCCTTGTAATTATTAATTCCCCGGATTTGGAAAATGTGGTTACCTATTTAAATTCAAAAGGGGAGTCTTTTACAAACTCAATCAGGGATATCCTGTTTCATGTAATCAATCATTCAACCTATCACAGGGGGCAAATCGCAATGGAATTAAGGGTTGGACAAATAGAACCGCTTGTAACGGATTATATTATCCATAAAAGGGACAAATAAATAACCAGGGAGGTTTTGGGTATTTTTTGAGGATCAATTGTAAATTTCCCAAGCAATTAAAGGTTTTATTTTGGATGGCAGCCTGTATGTAATTGAAAGGTGTTTTTCCGGAAGTCAAGACTGAAATTATTGATTCTTCATTTGGAATCATAATACAACGCGGCGGCTCCCAGTATCCCGCTGTTTTCCAGGTCTGATATTTTGATCCTGAGTTTCTCTACGGATTTTGAATATGCTAGTGTTCGGATTCGCTCCCACATGGCTTTCTGAAAAAAATCATAGGCAAAGCGCACCGAGCCACCAAGAACAATTAACCCAGGATCATAAGTATACATAATCATTTTAATTGCGTTTCCCAAATGGGTACCCATCAATTCATACAGCCCCAGAGCTTGTTGATCCCCCTTTTTAGCGCCTTGAAAAACCTGTTCACCATCCAATTGATATACATTTTGAAAGAACTGACCACTGCAATAGTATTCAAACACTTGGTCCAGATAATCAACCATACCAAATTCACCAGCCCCGCAATTGGGGCCAGCATATAATTTGCCGTTTATAATGATGCCTGCACCCAGCCCTGTCCCAATTGTCAATCCAATCATGGAAGAAATACCTTTACCCTTTCCAAAGTACAATTCCCCCAGTGCAAAACAATTTGCATCATTGTTCACCAATACAGGAATGCCATAGCGGTCTTCCATCCATTTTTTCAGAGGCACTTCTTTCCAGGATGGAATGTATTGGACGTCATAAACAATTCCCTTCTCAATATCCACCACGCTTGGGACACCCATCCCTATAGCCTCAGCATTGTTGTCTATGAGCGGGTCTATTAAGTCAAAGATTTCCTGCAGGACTTCCTGGACGGTGCCGGTATTATTCACCCGTTTTGACGTTATATTTGAAATTGTATCACTGCCCACAGAGGCACAGCGGATATTTGTTGCACCCAGATCCACTCCGATTACTATTTTATTGTTCATTTTTTCAATTATTCCGTCTCTTTTTTTCCAAAGAGCTTAATAGTCTTATTGGTAATAAAAGGACGTGCCCAAAAGCCAATACTTAAGATATATCCCATAGTCAAATACAAAAAAAACATTCCGATACGCAAACCTGCACGATCACCGATCCAACCAATTATTAAGGGGACAATAGCCCCGCCGATAATACCTGTGACGATAATCCCTGAAAAAGAGCCATGGTGTTCTTTTACAGAATTTAATGCCAGTGAAAAAATAATGGGATACATTACCGAAGCAAAAAAGCCAGTCAGGGGGAAAGCTATTAATGAAATTTTNNCGAACAGGTAATTGCAAGGATGGTAAAACAGATTAAAACTTTCCGGCTGTCCATAATCTTCAGCAGTAACAAGCCAACAACTCCTCCGGCCGTCATAAGACCCCAAAAATAAGCCACCTCCTCTGCGCCTTTTGTTTGTGGATCATATCCGTGATAAGTTGCTAAAAATTGCGAAATCCAGTTTGCAATACCCTGTTCTGTGCCGACATAAGAAATCATGGCAATAAAATATAAAATAACCACATTTTTTTTGAACAGCATGTAATAGGTTTGTATGGGACCAACTTCTTCCTCTTTGCTTAATTGCACTTTCGGAAGTTTTGATAGGGCGACCACCAAAATCATCAGCAAACAGATGCCGGAAAACAACCAATATAAAGAGATCCATTGAAGATTCGCGGGAACGATGGTACGAAAGTATGAAAGAAAAGTATGGCTATCATTCAAATGCTGAACCATATAGGAGTAAACCAAAGGACTTAAAAAGGATGCTGCGCCAAATATTAATTGCGCCAACACTGAATTAAATGCGTATTGTTCCTCCCCGCCCGAGGTTGGAAGCAGAGGATTGATTACCACCTGTAACATGGCCATGCCGCATCCAATAAGAAAAAGAGATAAAACGGCTGTCAAATAATTAGGTATTAAAGCTAACAGGAGAGACCCAAAGAACGCTACAACAAATGCAGCAATCATAATCATTTTCTCATGGTATTTTTCAATCAGCATCCCGGCGGGGATTGACATAACCCCATAAGCAATAAAAAAGGCAAAAGGCAGAATTGCCACCAAGGTGAGGCTAAGGTTAAAACCCTTGATAATATCCGGGATCAGGGGTCCAATCACATTTGTGAGAAAAGAAATAACAAAGAATATAAGCATGATCAGTGCTACTGTGTAATAGTTGCGGTTCATAGACCTTTTTTAATCGTTAGCTAAATAGATGCTTACCTGAATTTACCCACCCCGCAAGCCCCCTTGAGTGCTTGCATCGT
>PLCH01000566.1 GCA_003135585.1 Chitinophagaceae bacterium | reverse complement strand
GCACTAATCAAATACCATTAACCATTAAACCTTATCCTATGAAAAATCAAATATAAGGCCTTCGAATTGAAAAAATGGTTGCATAACATACCTTTTTTATACCCAGAATCCATGAAATTGATCAAGATCAAGTGTATTTTCTACGTTTAATCTTTTACAGGCATCCAAGTGAGCTTTGCGGTTAAATTACCAGCTGGGTTTAAAGCTTTTCTGAAACTCATCGAAACTCATTTTACCATACTTGCCTTCACCAAAGTATTTAACTATTAATTCCAAATCTTTTGTATCCAAGTAACCGGGAATGGCCTGCGGCTCACTTCCATCTGCCGGGATAATGACCGTGGTGGGAAATTCCAGCCTGCCCTGAGTCACATAAACAGCAAAATCATTTGTACGAAAATCTGAATTGAAATTATAAGATTTGCCATTCCAGGTCATAGTTTCTCTTGATTCGGCATTTACTTTTACCGGATAGAAATTTTCCTGCAGGTACCGGGCGACTTTCATATTTGAATAAGTCTTCTTGTCCATGACCTTGCACCACCCACACCAATCCGTATAAAGATCAATTAAAATTGGTCTCTTTTCTTTTTGAAGACTTGCTGAAGCTTCGCTAAGGCTCATCCACTTCACGCGACCGGCAGATCCGGCAGGTTTCTGGCCACAGGAAAAAATAATTACCCATGCAGATAAAAAAAGCAGTTTCCCAGTTTGCATTGTACTTTTGTTTATACGTTAAAGTAAACAAATACCATGCACAAAATTGTTGTCGCTATTACCGGGGCCAGTGGTTCGGTGTACGCAGGCCTCTTGATGGATAAACTGATGCTTATAAAAGATCAATGGGAAGATATTGGAATTGTTATGACCGAGAATGCAAAGGAAGTATGGAAAACAGAAATGGGAAATGAGGCCTTTAAAGATTATTCCTTCAAATTCTTCACTCAACAGGATTTTACTGCTCCTTTCGCTTCGGGTTCGGGACAATATGATACAATGATCATCATTCCCTGCTCCATGGGAACTTTAGGCAGGATAGCCACGGGGGTATCCTCTGATCTTATCACAAGAGCGGCTGATGTAATTTTGAAAGAAAGAAGAAAACTTATTTGCGTGGTGCGCGACATGCCTTATAACCTGATCCACATCCGGAATATGGAAATGGTGACTCTTTCCGGGGGCATCATTTGCCCGGCCACCCCTTCTTTTTACAGTAAACCAGTCAGCATCAAAGAGCTTGCGGCCACTGTNNTGGACCTCGGGGGATTCGAGATTAAAACTTTTCGCTGGGGCAAGTAGCCTCCCGGCCTAGGTAAGCCACGCCTTAATTCCTCAGATCCACTTCTTCCACCCCTGGATATTTTGACTTGTCAAATACAAACTGGGAGTCACTTATTGCAGCGTTACCGTTCAACTTATTGGTAATAATAGTGTACTTGTTGCCACCTTTTTCAAGCCATTTTAAACTGTATATGAGATGGGATTTCTTATCAATATATAAATAGACCTTGAAAAAAGTTTTTGTTTTGTCTACCGGGGTTAATTCAATTTCCTCCAGGGTTCTTCCTCCCTGCTTGATTTCTCCGTTGAGTTTATAAAGGAAATCCTTGTCATAGAAATCAGTAAAAAGAATTTCAGGGCTGCTGATTGTTTTTGCGGATGGGTCAGATTTTGTGATGGTAACTTCGTTTGAAGACTTATCATAGGTCCATATATCCTTTCCGTCACAAAAAACTTCCTGACCCGTAACAACCAATCTATATTTTGAGCCTTTTACGAGCACAGTGCCTGATTTGGTGCCCTGTAATTTGCCATTTGCATCTTCTATTTTCAGGGTGAAGTCAGCCTTTATTGCCTTGAAGGATTTTAATTTAACGCTTAAAAGATCCAATACTTTTTTTGCATCCTGGTCATTTTTACCAATACTGTTATTCTGACCAAAGCCTGGCACTATTAAATGACCAAAAACTAAAAATAGACCCAGTGCTCTTTTCATATTAGAAATTAATGTTATCGAATAAGGGCGCAAACCTACATGAAAAGGCTGAACGCACAAAGAATTGAACAAATAGGACCATCAAAATATGGTCCGCGGAATCTAGCCAGCACCTTGATAACCAGGTCTCCCGAGGTAATGTTCCAATTCTAATTCCGATTTTATAAGGACGTCCCTTGCCTTGCTCCCCTGGCTGGGACCAACAATCCCGGCACTTTCCAGCTGATCCATCAAACGTCCTGCACGATTGTATCCAAGTTTCATTCTGCGTTGCAACAGCGAGGTAGATCCCACCTGATTTTGAACAATAAGCCTTGCTGCATCCTCAAATAATTCGTCCCTGTCACTCCTATCAAATTCCCTTCCCTGCAATTCTTTCTCATCCTCATATTTTGGAAGTTCATATGGCTTGATAATGCCTTTTTGGGCACTTATAAATTCACAAACTCTTTCCACTTCGGGTGTATCCACAAATGCGCACTGCAAACGCGTGATCTCTCCATTATAACTGATAAGCATATCCCCCTTGCCGATCAATTGTTCGGATCCTCCCATGTCAAGAATGGTCCGGCTGTCAATCTTTGATGAAACCTTAAACGCAATCCTGGCAGGAAAATTCGCCTTAATAGTGCCCGTAATAATGTTGACGGAGGGCCGTTGTGTAGCGATGATCAGATGGATACCCACTGCGCGCGCCAGTTGCGCCAAACGGGCTATCGGCATTTCGATTTCTTTGCCAGCAGTCATAATAAGGTCGGCAAATTCATCTATGACAAGTACAATAAACGGCAGGTATTTATGGCCCAGCTCGGGATTTAATTTGCGCTTTACAAACTTGTCGTTGTATTCCCTTATATTTCTGCAGCCGGCTTCTTTCAGATAATCATATCGTNNGGTTCATCATCGTCGCTTATTTTGATAAGGAAATACTTTTCAATTATACGGTACAAGCTCAATTCCACTTTTTTTGGATCAATCAGGACCAATTTAAGTTGGGATGGATGTTTTTTATATAATAAGGAAACAAGAATGGCGTTCAATCCGACTGATTTACCCTGTCCGGTGGCTCCGGCCATAAGCAGGTGCGGCATGGCAGTGAGGTCGACGATGAAATTTTCATTATCAATTTTCTTTCCAATGGCTATGGGCAGGTTGAAATTATTAAACTGGAATTTTTCAGAGGACAACAGGGTTCGCATACTCACAACCGTTTTCTTTACATTGGGGACCTCGATGCCGATTGTTCCTTTTCCAGGAATAGGGGCAATAATACGGATGCCCAAAGCAGCCAGGCTTAGGGCAATGTCGTCTTCCAGGTTTTTAATCCGGGATATCCGTACCCCTTCCATGGGCACGATTTCATATAAAGTAACCGTAGCGCCCACCGTAGCACTGATCTTCTTGATGGCAATATCATAATTCTTCAGGGTATTGATGATCTGGGTCTTATTTGCTTCCAGTTCACCGGGATCTTGTACGATCCTTTCACTTCCGTGCGCGTCCAGCAGATCCAGTGAAGGGTATTTGTAATCCCTTAAGTCCAGTGTTGGTTCGTAATCAGGCAAGACGAGAGGCCTTGAACCAGGATTCGGATTTTCAGAAAGCTCTTCTTTTGGAAGCAATGATTTTATTTCCAACTCCAAATCAGCGCCACCCGGTTTTGATTTTGTATATTTTTCCTCAACCTTCGGCTGGAATTTTAATGCTTCAGGCAAATCCTTTTCAATCATCTTGAGGTCCATTTCTTCCCTTCTTTCTGGATCAGGTTTGGGAGGTATTACAACAACGCCCCCCTCTCCTTTCAGAAGGTTTCCCCTGCCATTAGCAGGCGATTCTTCAATGAATAATTTAGCCCCCGTTTCTTCCGGTGTTGCGGCAGAAAGCGGCTGCGTATCTTTTTTCGGCAGAGAGGGTACCCTGAAAACCGGGTTGAATCTCCAGATGAAATAAGCGAGGCCACTTACAAAAATCAGTGCCGCCGTCCCAATCCATCCAAGGAACCGGGTTAGCCAGTCATTGATCATATCGCCGACCGCCCCACCCCATGGAAAACTGCTTCCTTTCGTTGTAAATGAAAATGTCAGGGAAAAAAATAAGAGTCCGACCAAAACATAACGAAGGTTCCGGCCAATTGAAAACATTTTTTTTGCAAAAAGCCAGTTAGCTCCTACTATAAAGAAAAAAGAACAAATCAGATAGGAGGCGATCCCAAAGCCCTTGAAAAAAAACAGGTGGGAGACGTAAGCGCCGAGGTTCCCGAGCAGATTAGCAACTTTTACGTCTGTGGAGGGAAATAAAATGGATGTCCCCTGAAAAACCTTATCCTGGTCTTCTCTCCAGGTA
>PLCH01000452.1 GCA_003135585.1 Chitinophagaceae bacterium | reverse complement strand
CCCTTAACGACAGGGCAGAATACCCCCGGCATTTTATCGATCTGGAATCCTATGACAATTTGCTGACTGATAGCCTGATGCCGACCAACGCGGAAATCAGAAATCGGTTTGATGAAAAATACCTTCAACAAAGCGGGATACTGCCCTGGTATATCCAGGAAATGACGGAAAAACTGACAAATGCCTTCCGTGAAAAGAGAAAGGCGGAAATACTTTTCCTTGCAGCGGACCTGGGTCATTATATCGGCGATGCACATATGCCATTGCACACAGCCATCAATCACAATGGACAAATTACCGGTCAGATCGGAATCCATGCTTTCTGGGAGGCACAGCTGCCGGAATTATTCGGGGAAACCTATAACCTGAATACCGGAAATGCAAAGTATATCGATAATATTAATAAGGAGATATGGAAGATTATCTGGACCTCGCATATGCTGGCAGATAGTTTACTGGCTATCGACCGCAGGCTGAAGGCTGGTCTGGATAAATCCCAGGTTTACCTGCTTGACAGCAGCGGGAATATCAAAAAGAATAAATTCAACGATCTTGTACACAGCGCAGAATATTCAAAAAAATACCATGCAGCATTAAACGGTATGATTGAAAAACAATTGAGAGGGGCCATTGCCGAAACGGCTAATTTCTGGTTTACGGCCTGGGTGAATGCAGGCAGGCCTGATCTCAATGAATTGGACCCGGAAGGATTAACTGACAGAAACCGGAAAAATTACCAAAGGGAGAGAAATATTTGGAAGAAAGGAAAGGTTTCCGGCCTCAAACCTGACCTTGAATTTTAACGGATCTCTTATGATTAAAATATCACCCTGGTTGCTGTATGCCTTATTATCGGCGTTTTTTGCAGCTCTGACTGCCCTTTTTGCCAAGGCCGGATTGNNGAACGGCGATTATCCTCCTTATAACCTGGGGAATCGTCCTTTTTAGGGGGAATAGCAGGGAGATACCCTTTATTTCCAGGAACGCCTGGCTTTTTCTTACCCTCTCGGCAATAGCGACCGGACTATCCTGGTTATTTTATTACAAGGCGTTGCAATTGGGTAAGGTTTCTGAAGTGAGCGCCATTGACAAGGGCAGTATAGTTTTTACCATTCTTCTTGCTTTTCTTTTTCTAAAAGAACCCCTGACAGCACGCTTGCTGATTGGTGCAGGATTTATTTTCGGCGGTATGCTCATTTTGGTATGGAAATGAAAAAGGTTACCAGAAGGTAACCTGTCATTAAATAATATTGGATATGAACTAATTATCGGCTTCCGTATCCTACATAACCTTGTGTAGCCTTGCATCCGCTTCTTTCTCCGCCTCTATAACTAGCACAGGATGTAAAAATTGCTGTAACAGAAACTAGTAGTACTAAGATTAAAATTGTCCTTCTCATTTTGTGGTATTTATTTTTAAAAAATTGCCTGGTTGGGGCGGTTACAATCACCAGGTCATTCAAAGGAACGGAAATGAAGAAAGGCATCATCTTCAACAACTGGTACTCTATAATAGCACAAAATAAACACAAATAATCTATATATGCAAGCAATTGCGTACCGAATTGAGATTTTTTTTGCCAATCCCCGGTCCTGGGATACTTTTAGCCACAAATTCAGAGAGCTTGATTGTACACTTTATTGCCATTGGAGGTAGTGTTATGCACCAGTTGGCTATAGCATTGAAAACGAAGGGATATACCGTTACCGGCAGCGACGACGAGATATTTGAACCGGCTTTTTCCAATCTGGCAGGGAATGNNGGGCTATGGGTTGGTACCCGGAGAAAATAGACCCGCGGACGGATGCTGTCATACTTGGAATGCATGCCAAACCGGATAACCCCGAACTATTAAAATCAAAGGAATTGGGGTTGAAAATTTATTCTTTTCCGGAATATATCTACCAGGAAAGCAGGGAGAAAACCCGGGTTGTGATAGGAGGAAGTCATGGGAAAACAACAACTACCTCCATGATAATGCATGTGCTGAAGAAAGCCGGAAAGGAGTTCGATTGGCTGGTGGGCGCAAAACTGGAAGGTTTTCCGCAATCGGTAAATATAACCTCAGCTCCGGTAATTATCTGCGAAGGGGACGAATACCCTGCGAGTGCAATTGAAAAACACCCCAAATTTCATTTTCTTTTCCCGCATATAGCCATCCTTACCGGGATTGCATGGGATCATATCAATGTGTTCCCAACTTTTGACTTTTATCTTGAACAGTTTAAAATTTTTTTGGATAAAATTGAAAAGGGTGGAATCCTGATCTATAATGAAACAGATCCTGTATTGAAAAACCTGGTGGAAAAACATCCGGCTGACATAAGAAAAAAACCTTATCGAATTCCAGACCACCATATTGATAACGGAAGGACCATTGTCGAACTGGATGGAAAGAAAGCTGAACTGCTTATTTTTGGGGACCATAACCTGCTCAATTTGCAGGCTGCCTGGTTGGCGACTTCAGCATTAGGCGTGGATACCCAGATATTCCTTCAGGCCATAAGCAGTTTCAGCGGGGCGTCCAAAAGACTGGAATTACTCGCAAAAAATGAAAGCACCAATGTCTACCGGGATTTTGCGCATGCCCCCTCCAAGGTGAAAGCGACTATGGACGCGGTAAAGCAGCAATACCCCGGGAGGAAATTGATTTCCGTTTTGGAATTGCATACTTACAGTAGTTTGAATGAACAATTTATAGGTGAATATCGGGGGTCTTTGAATAATGCGGAGGCAGCAGTGGTGTTTTATTCAAAGCATGCGCTCTCGTTAAAACGAATGCCTGATTTAAGCAAAGAAAAAGTGCTTGAAGGGTTTGATAAAAAGGGGTTGGTCCTTATCAATGAAAAAGAGGAATTAATAAAATGGCTGTATCAACAATCTTATGAAAACGCTAACTTGCTGTTGATGAGTTCGGGCAATTACGATGGGGTGGATATAATTTCATTTGCAAAAGAGATTACAAAATAGTTGAATGTTACAATTAAGCAAGCCTTTAGCTGTTATTGACCTTGAAACAACCGGTATAAATCTGGGATCTGACCGAATAGTTGAAATTGCTATCGTAAAGATCCTGCCGGACGGAAAAAAAATAGTAAAGCGCAAATTAATCAACCCCGAAATAAAGATCCCGCAGGTTTCCACTGATGTTCACGGGATTACCAATGAGATGGTAAAGGATGCTCCTACTTTCAGGCAGGTTGCCAACGAATTGAAGCAGTTCCTGGATAATTGCGATTTGGCTGGCTATAATTCCAACCGGTTCGATATCCCTCTATTAGTAGAGGAATTCCTGCGTATCGGAATGGAATTTGACAACAAAGGCAGAAAAATGGTCGACGTGCAAAAGGTATTCCATATGATGGAACAAAGAACCCTTAGTGCAGCCTACAGGTTTTATTGTAATAAAGTCCTGGAAGGGGCCCATGGGGCCGAGGCGGACGCAGTTGCAACCTGGGAAGTGCTGGAGGCTCAGGTCATCCGGTACCCTCAACTGGGAACCAATGTAGAAAGTATTCTTAAATGCACCGGAGAGGAACAGCTTGTTGATTTTGCACGGCGCTTTATTATGGAAAACGGGGTGGAAATCTTCAATTTTGGAAAACATAAAGGGCGATCAGTAGTTGAAGTTCTGAAGTCAGAACCCCAATATTACGATTGGATGATGAAGGGTGACTTTCCCTTGCATACCAAGCAAAAGCTTACGGAGATTCTAAATCGTACGCTGTTAAAACGGGGTTAAACGGAAATGTGCATAAAATCCTGCTAAGATTAATTTTGTATTTTTGTATCTTAACTTAATGGACGTGGTTGAAAAGATTGTTGTCATACCAACATTCAATGAAAAGGAGAATATTGCCTCACTTGTTGACGCGATATTTTTGCTTCAACAGGATTTTCATGTCCTGGTAATAGATGACAGTTCTCCCGACGGCACCGCCGAATNNAACCGCTTATATTCACGGATTTAAGTGGTCTGTAAATCAGGGTTACCGTTTCATTTTTGAAATGGATGCCGATTTTTCACACAACCCCAAAGATCTGCAGCGATTATATGAAGCCTGCAAATTCCAGGGTGCAGATGTGGCGATTGGTTCCAGATACGTGAAAGGCGGAGGAAATGTAAACTGGCCCCGGGATCGTGTTTTATTATCCAAGGGAGGGTCGATCTATACCCGACTAATTACCTGGATGCCTGTTAAAGACCCCACCGCCGGTTTTGTCTGTTACCGCAAAGAAGTCCTGGAAACAATTAATCTTGATGAGATTAGATTCGTGGGATATGCTTTTCAGATTGAAATGAAATTTGCCGCCTGGAAACTGGGCTTCAACATCAAAGAAGTGCCTATCGTTTTTGAAGACCGCAGATACGGAATTTCCAAAATGAATAAGGGAATTGTGAAAGAAGGAATCCTGGGTGTTTTGAATCTCCGCTGGCTCTCACTCTTTAAGAATTACAGAAACCGGGTAAAGAATACCGACTCCACTCCAATGAATTCATTTACCAATGAGGTAATGGTTGAAAGTAAATAATTTAATTTTTTCTTCCGTTTCTTTGCTTTCCGGATGAAGAAAGCGTTTATTCAATTGCATATTGCTGTTTTCCTGGCCGGGTTTACCGGCATACTTGGAAAACTCATAACCTTAAATGAGGGGCTGCTTGTCTGGTACAGGCTTTTGATAACTGTCCTGACATTGTGGATTTTGTATTTTTTCAGAGAAAAGACTTCGAAAATTCCACTCAAAGACCTGGCAAAGGTTTTTGGAATAGGTGCCATTGCAGCCCTGCACNNGGGTAGGCTTCTACGGAAGTATTAAGTACGCCAATGTTTCGATAAGCCTGGTTTGTTTTTCAGCAATCGGCTTTTTTACCGCCATACTGGAACCATTGTTTTTCCGCACAAGGATAGATAAAGTTGAACTTCTTTTAGGTGTCCTGGTAAGCGGGGGGATCTGGTTCATTTTTCATTTTGATCCACATTATAAAACAGGGATCATCGTAGGGCTGATCTCCGCTTTATTGGGGAGCATATTCCCGATCCTCAACCGCCGTATGCTGCGGAGGATGAGCGTTGATAAACTGACTCTTTATGAACTTAGCGGGGGGTTTCTGTTTCTGAGCCTGCTGCTGCCGGTATACCTGCATTTGTTTCCTACAAGCTATGTTTTCCCAAACAGGCAGGATTGGATTTGGTTATTCGGGCTAAGCTGGCTATGCACTGTTCTGGCTTTTACCCTGTCGATGAATGCTTTGCAAAAGATTTCAGCCTTTACTGTGAACCTCACCTATAACCTGGAGCCGGTATATGGCATCCTGCTTGCCTTTATCGTGTTGGGAGAAAATAAATACCTTAACCGATGGTTCTATCCCGGATTTGGGATCATACTGCTGGCTATCAGCTTGCAAATGTGGAGGCTTTGGAAAAAAAGGAGCGTTTAGCTAAGCGGCTTTTGTCGAAATATATCTCACCAGGCTTCTTTTAGCGATCGGCAGCAGTGTCTCCTCTACCGGGAATTTCAATTCAGTTTCTATGGAGTAAACTGCGGGATTGGGAAGCTCTGATTTTATCCTGATCAATTCTGCCTTTATATTCTCATAGGTATTGATCATTCCCCTTTGCCAGCTATCGATGAATTCTGTACGGATGCTTCTGTATTTCTCATCATGCTTTTCAAAAAAGCTAAGGCGATACTGGTACACGCGGGTATCGCTGTAATTTCCTTCGCTTAAAAAGAAATAGCCTTCATTTATGTCCAGTGGGATAATGCCTACAGGGAATATGGTGAGTTTCTCCTCTACGAATTCATATATTTCCGTCCCATTGGTAATAGCTTTTTTCATTTTTGAGGCGGAATAATTGATAATGTCTTCCAATTCATCCATTAACTCGCCGTCTTCAATCATCTGTTCATACAATACCTGCAATTTCTCTATCTGCACACCCGTCAGTTTTTTAGGGAATTGTTCCTGCAGGAATTTTTTGTTTTCCCGGAATGCAGCAAGATTGTTGTAATGAAAAATAACATCGGCTAATTGGGGGTAGAGTTTATTCTCGTTGAAGTATTTGTTTACTTCCTGGAGATAGGCGAGGAGCGTGTATTTTTTTAACTCAAAATCAATATAACCATCCGCGAACCAGGTTTCGGATAATGTTTTCATGGCACTAAGGTTTAGGTTAAGTGTTACAATGAATTTACGAAAAATTCCAGGACTGCTCAATACCCAACGCCAAATTATTTTTCCCCAGTGCCTTAATAACTGTATAGCCTGTATGCTTTCTGAGCCCTTATTAAAACGTTTAGAATGGATGGTTAGTATGCAGTAGAATCCCTATAAAAGCCAATTGTGGGGAATAAATGGCTTGTCAGACTTCCCTTTCCGGGTTAAAATTCTCCAGCTCTTTTGCTATATCTGACAGGAACCCTGCTCCCAGACTTCCGTCAACAATCCGGTGATCATAAGACAGGGATAAATACATCATATGGCGGATGGCAATAGCATCCCCTTGAAAGGTTTCAATTACCATAGGCCTTTTTTTAATGGCCCCGATAGCCAGGATGGCAACCTGTGGCTGGTTAATGATGGGCGTGCCCATCAGACTTCCGAATATCCCCACATTCGTCATGGTGAATGTGCCGCCTTGGGTATCTTCTGGCCTAAGCTTATTGTTGCGGGCATTTTCAGCCAAATTGTTTACCTGTTTGGCCAGCCCGACCAAATTAAACTGGTCTGCATTTTTTATTACCGGTACTATCAGATTGCCGTTAGGAAGGGCAGTGGCCATCCCCATATTAATGTCCTTTTTCAGGATGATCTGGTTCCCTTCTACAGAACTATTTATGAATGGATACTTTTTAAGGCAATGCACGATGGCTTCGATGAATAAGGGTGTGTAGGTAAGCTTGGTGCCTTCCCTTTTTTCAAATTCTTTTTTTACTTTTTCTCTCCACATCACCAGATTGGTAACATCAGCTTCAGTAAAGCTGGTCACATGGGGGGCTGTGTGTTTGCTTCGCACCATGTGTTCGGCAATAAGCCTGCGCATTCGGTCCATTTCGATGATCTCCACATTGCCGCCCGAAGTGCCCACGCTGGCCGAAGGCTGGGATCCGGAGTAGGATGGAGCATGGACGATGGGTTGCTGGTAACCTGGTTCTTCCCGTTCCTGATTATCAGGCACGGATTGATAGCCGCCGGCCCTGGATTTTCTGCCAGAGACCCATTGCAGAATATCCTTTTTTGTCACCCTTCCTTCATTACCGGTTCCCCGAATGGTTTCCAGTTCACTCATGCTTATTCCTTCATTTGCCGCAATATTCAATACCAGCGGAGAATAAAAGCGGTTATTGGATACAGTTGTTTGTTCATGGGATAATCTTTCCTGCCTGCCGGTGGTGCCCGGTTGGCCATTGGTGGGATTGGAAACGGGGTGGAGGCGGGCCTCTTCTTTTGAGTCGTAAGTTGTCAGTTGAGCCGGATCAATAACAGGCGGCTTTGCCGGCGCGTCAGCAGCTGCAGGTTCTTCAACACTGGTCCGGATTCTTGCGATTACTGAGCCAATAGGAACAATATCATTGACTTTAAATAAAATTTCTTCCACCACACCCTCTGCGGTGGAGGGGACTTCGCTGTCCACTTTATCCGTTGCAATTTCCAACAAGGTCTCATCCTGTTTAATAATATCTCCAGGCTGCTTAAACCACTTTAAGATCGTGGCCTCCATTATACTTTCACCCAACTTTGGCATAACCAGGTCAACAAGAGCCATAGTATATGTTTGATTTTAGATTGGCAATGTTCAGGAAAAACAACAATCCTGGCCAAAGATAATTATTTCCTTCTAATCAATTCACCCGATTCGTACGACGGATGAACCTCTTTGAAAACAAACAAGTTTACAGCCGGGTTTCTGAAAGAATGAATTTTCTCAGCATGTTCAAGGCATTTGTCGCAGTTAGTTCAATGTTCCTGATCCTGTCAAAACGGAAATAAAATTTCTGTGCGATGACTTTATCCTTATTCCCCACAGCGACCCATACCGTTCCAACGGGTTTTTCCGCGGAGCCACCATCCGGCCCCATGATGCCGGAATCGGCAACGGCATAATCGGTTTTTAATAATTTCAATGCGCCTTTCACCATTTGCAATACGGTTTCCTTACTGACAGCGCCCTGGGTCTGAATAGTTTCAGGGTCCACATCCAGCATGGATTTTTTGATTTCATTTGAATAACTTACAACAGCCCCCTCCAAATATTCGCTTGAGCCTGGCACAGCTGTAAACAGATGGGAGAGATAGCCACCCGTGCAACTTTCGGCGGCGGCCACTGTTTGTTTTTTTTCTTTTAGCAATATTCCAACAACTTCCTGCATGGAAAGATCCTCATCGGTTACCGTCCATTCGGCCACCAGTCCTTTCAATGTGTCAAATTGCGAAGCCAATTCTTTATCAAGAAGCTCTTTATTATTTGCGGTTCCCGTCAGGCGCAGCCGGACCATCCCGTAATTCGGAAGATAAGCGAGTTTAAGGGACAAGGGTAATGCCGATTCAAAATCACTGATATGCTCGGCCAAAAAGGATTCCCCAATACCCGCGGTAAGCAAAGTTCTGTGAGAAATAAAGGGAAGGGCAAATTGCTTTTGCAAACCGGGTAAAACGGAATCGGTCATCATTCCTTTCATTTCATTTGGCACTCCCGGCATNNTGCCAGGAGCAGTACCGCGCTTGTTTTGAATAACCTTACAAACATCCGGGACTTCGGCTTGTTTCAGATTTCTTTCTATCAGTGGCCTTTTCAAAACAGTTTCAAAGATGTGCTTTACATTGTTCAGTGCTTCCTGGTCCACAATTAATTTGCCTCCGAAATATTCAGAGAGCAGGGATTTGGTAATATCATCTGCTGTGGGGCCGAGTCCCCCTGTGAGCAGGATGATCTGCGCTTCCCGACTCTCCTGGTCCAGAGCGTCTCTGATATCGTCCCGTGCATCACCCACGGCGATCCTGCGTTTTACCCATACCCCGATCTTGTTAAGTTCCTGCGCCATCCAGGCACTATTGGTATCGATGACCTGCCCGATCAGCAATTCATCCCCGATGGTAATGATAGAAGCATGAATCATACAAGAATCTTGAACACTTTGAATCAGCAATATACTGCAAGTTCCAAAAACAATTTTCCGAAATTGCAGCTGCAAAGCGGATTTTGAAAATCTAAAATAAATC
>PLCH01000010.1 GCA_003135585.1 Chitinophagaceae bacterium | reverse complement strand
TATCGAAGCTGTCAAACGTCATGAAATGGAGTACCGTGAATCCCGGTTTGGCAGTGAAAGCAAAAAAGAAGCAAATTATGATTCTGCCTCTTCTACTCAATCATTAAAGCTTGAAGGGCAATATGAGATTGAAGAAAATAAAAAACTGCCCTTCACTGCAATATTCTCTGATTCTAATGAGGTGAAAGAACCAAAAAGAGGGAAGCTTANNAACCAACCATAAGGTTTTTAATGAACAAATGAATTGATAAAATATCATATTTTACAAATAAATATGATAGAAATTAATATGAAACTCAATCCCCCCTGGCTCAGTCTCCTATACTTTAATTCTATGAATCAAGAAAGATTCTGGATGGGATGGAGAAAGGCTATGTGTGTGAAGCATTAAAGGCACCATTAACGCCCTGCCGGTCAATCTATGACACTACCTGTATCCCCCCCTCCAAACGCTATTAGACATTTAAAAAAAGTCCTTCGCAATTTTTTCGAGCTAAACATTGAAAAAAAATAGTACAATTTTGAGGTAAAAGTGATATTTATCAGGGACAAAAATTTGAACATATTCTTATTAATAGTTAATAACTAAGGATCAGTTCCCAATTCGCCATCCCTACTCCGTTTCAAAACATCAAAGAAGACATTTGCTACATTTTACTGAGTTATATGCATTTTAGCGTATATACGCTAAATTGTATATCAACTTCACTTTCCAAACTTCCATTTCGTCCGTAAATCCAATCAAATCCATTTTTCGCGGTCGATTCTATACGCAATTAGCAATCCTATAAAGATTTAAACCTACTATTTTGACAGGGATGGACTTTGTAGAATGTGGGGCTGCTAACCACTATTTGGCTTATGGCACATATAGCAAAGAGTCATTTAATTCGATTTCAATCCACCTGTGGAAAATTGAACATGTGCGTAGAATCTTGTAAAGCAATCGGTACCTGACAGATGAAAATAAGGTTGAAATACTTAAATCTGTACAGTCATGAGAGAACACAGATATATAAAATCATGGCAAGTAATTGATAAAATCGGCCGTATAACTCATGTTGACACGATTCAAGCTTGTTCGAAATTTAATTATTATGAAAACATTTTAACCAAGGACAAAAACAAAAAGTTGGACCAGGTTATTGATTTTCATCCAATAGATTGGTGAGTCATCCAGTTGTTATTTCAGTTTGTCCACTAATTTTAAAATTTCATCAACCCAAACACACCTCACTAATCCATAATTGAAATCAGCCACATTTGGATCATATCTTAAATCGCTCAAATGACCTAAAACCATTCCTATAAAACCAGGTTTTTCTCCAAAAGCCCCGGCTTGGGTAAATACCGGGCTCCCAGAATTACCTCCATATGAAATGCCATCTATTAAAAAGNNATTTCCAAGCAATGACTCCCGTTCTTAAAAGTGGATTAATTTTATCATCTGCATAGATTCCAAAATTGAAGAATCCCTTTTTGCTTCCAATGTCAAAAGGGAATCCCAGAAAATCGATCGATGTTCCTAAATCAACTTGGTCTTTCGTCTTTATCCATGTTCTAAAAATCGGTGAAAAATTTGTTATTTTAATAGTATCCTTATTATTTACTATCCCATTTGGAAGATATATATTGAATACACCAATATCTAAGGAGTCATTGGTTAGAAATGTTTTTCCTTTATTTAATTCAAATTTGGTTTCAATGTTGTAGCCATCAAATGTCCAAAAGCTATTGTGGTCTTCTATAGTCAGAGTTTTATTTTGAGAAAGATACAAAATACCGGAATCGGTTAAAGGCACCTTGATGTGAACATATTTATTGCGTAGTACATGGGCGCATGTCACAACTGTACTCTTTTCTGGGTCTTTGTAATTGTATAAACAAATACCAGTTCCATGCGGTTCTAAATTTCCTATTGAATCCTCCTTTTCCAACATTATTACACAATTAATAAATTGCTTATAAAAATATCCTTGTGAAAAGTTTCTGCTAAAAGGTGAAATCAGTAATGCTATAAATATGATTTTTTTCATCGCGATAAAGTTTTAGTGGGAATTGACAAGATAATCCTAACCTGCAACTGCTCATGGTAAATGATCGGTGACTAAGTGTTTCCCTGTATTTGTTAAAAGCAATACTAAATTATTTAGTAATTTGGAAGATGGATACCTTCCTTCCTTTCCCCATAAAAATTGAGCACATGGACAAAACATACCAGGGCACCATAGCCCCATTTAACGGCAGACTCAATGGATTCCCATACTTTTTTCGGGTATACTTAAATAATACCTATATGGTGGACGTATCCATCCAGCATGGATATTGGAAGAACTTTAATGAAGCAGCTGACCAATCTTTGGTGGAGAAAATCTGCGATTATATCGAAGCGTATTATGAATAAACCTATAAATTATAATTCTTTATCTTTAACTCATATGCCTATTTTTTTAGACTCGGTAAAATTAAGCGATTGGCTAACAATTCTCGCACTCATTGTAGGACCAGTTTCAGCTGTACAAGTACAAAAATTTATTGAAAGAAAAAATGACACTAAAAATAGAAGACTTTGGATATTTAAGACCTTAATGGCAACCAGGGGTGCGGTTTTGTCTTTTAATCATGTAGAGGCACTAAATCGCATAGATTTGGAATTCCCCGATAAAAGGAAATATTTGAAATTACTTGAAAGTTGGAAAATATATTTTGATAACCTATCTGAACAAAAAAAAACGGACGAAGAAATAAAATTATGGGCTGAGCGAAATACTGNNAAACATATCTACTCTCCACAGGGACATGAAAAGGCTGAAACGGAAAATCGACAAATACGAGAGGAGACTTTGAAAATCCTGAGAGGTGAATCCTCTATTCCTGTGATATTAAATAGTATTGCAAAAGATGAAGAATCAGAAAATAAAATTAGACAACTTCAAGAATTATTGATTCAATACTATACTGTTGAACTCAATAAAAATAAATAGTATGTGATTAAAAGAATTATTTATGAGCAAGAAAAAAAGTAAATTAACTTTCACTGAAGAGAAAGTGGGGTTTAAGGTAGGGGATAAAGTAAAATTAAAAAGTGG
This sequence comes from Chitinophagaceae bacterium, assembly GCA_003135585.1. Lineage (GTDB taxonomy): Bacteria > Bacteroidota > Bacteroidia > Chitinophagales > Chitinophagaceae > Puia. The sequence continues at coordinate 3,373 of PLCH01000010.1, read as the reverse complement.
CGGTAGTCCAATGGATGTAAAGCAACTTAATATTTCTATATATGGTCCATACCCNNTGGTTTGGTAAAAGTCGAGTAAGATTAAAATTTAATCCAAGAGTCTGGATCAATTTACTTTCAGACTACATGGAGGGGATATCGATGAATTTCCCTTCCCTCATCATCTGCATGATTTCCTGTTGCATCTTGGCTTCTTTTTCATTCAGCGGAGGGAGGCCATTCATCATAGCCAGGTATCACTTTTCCGGTTCTGATAATACACTGGTGGCATCGCCTGTATTTAACCGCCTGATATCTTCAATCGTCATTTTGTTCTTAGATTTTATTTTTTATATCAAGAATATACGATTTTTTTGGCAATTTTCCTAAAGTAATTGGCGGTTTATTTCAATATTCAGTATCTGCCTTTCTGATTTAGGTATCTTTCACTATATGAAGATAAAAACAGTTATACTAATATTCATTTTGACTCTAAATCTCTCAGGTTGCATCTTGAATGACTATAAAGGCCGAAAAATAATTTCTCCTACAAGGAAGTATTATTTGATCGTCCATGTTAACAGGAGTGATAAAACAAAAAGTGATTACGCATATGTTTTCATTAACCTGTATAATTCTGTTGGGAAATTAAGATCAACCTTAAATACGCATGCTGGCGATTTCAGTGAATGGGCTGTTGGTTGGGACAAAGAAAAAGACACCATCATTCTATATAGCAGTGACATTTCTAATAATGCATGGAAAATAGAAAATGAAAAAATAGTTCCAATTCCATTAAGTGACGAATTGAATAAAAGAGCTGACGAATTAGAAAAAGAAAAGTATAAGAGTAGATAAGGATATGGCGAGAATTTTTTATCTTCAGTTATCTTGCGTTTTGATAACACATATCCTTAAAAAATTTGATGGAATTGATTAAATTTTCTCAAGTGCAAGTCGAAGAGGCATCCGCTCTTTTGAAATTGCTTGCGGATAGGTACAAGCTTAACGTTGATGTCACGGATGAATTAGTTTATTGCAATGATTATTATCATGACAGTAATAAACCGGAAGAAAATTCCATTGTCTTGAAAACGATCAATGAGGAGGAAGTTACGGACGTTGATTTGCCTGGATACTACACATCTTTCCTATAATGATCGAATGCCATACCTAACAATTACATACAAGCGATTTACTTTTGTTAGCCCTGATAAAATTGACGTTGATCAGTATCTTCACTACAAAACTATCCTAACTAAAAACAAGAAATATAAATTGCATAACAGCGTCCATTATTGGCCATCCTTTGTTGAAACAATTATATTGATTCTATTTTTTTCAATAATATGTATACCTATTGGTTTTTGGGGTGCGAGTTTTAAGGGTACTTTTGCCGATACACTTCAAGTCATTTCAATTTTATTAGGAATAGGTGTTGGTTATCTACTGTTAGTTTTATTAATGGGAAGTATTTCCTTTTTGTTCTATTCAATTGAAAAACACATTTACTTCTTAAATTTTAAAAAATCCATAATAAATTCGAAAGATTATGATGATTTTGTAAATATATTTTATTCCCAATTTTTGTTAAACCACTTACCGGTAAAAAAATTACCAAAATAAAAAGTCCCCTTGTTAACAGTAAGGCAATAGGAGATTACATTCAGTTGTATTATCAGTGAGATTATTCATTCGGTGCTTGGTCAATCATATATCTGACAGGCAAAAGTAAATTATCAGAAAAATTAATTAACATCTTGTGCCATCCAAGGCAAATCTCCTTGCTCAAGCCATACAGCCTTCTATCAGTATTTATACTTCTTAGGACGGAAGTCATATTTTTCCAAGCGGAATCCAGTTTAGGATTCGCAATAAGAAATTCATTACCATTGAGAAAAGGAGAAGAGGCCATATCGTGCAAATTGGTAACCATTTGAAAAAATCTCAATTGGAATTTGGGATCATCAAAACTTTCCTGACCTCTGTAGTCAGTCGTACGATATAGTGCAATTGTATCATCAACAGCTTGCACAATATTTGCCAAATTTTGTTTGTCAATTCTATTTCGTCTTGATTGTTTTTGTTTTTCAATAAAATACAGATTCGTTAATTTATCAAGTTGGTCCTTGTTGTTGCTTGTTAATGAATCCAGCTGCTGAACATTTGATTGCGTAGATACTACTATCTTTTCTAATTTACCATTAGTCAAGTCCTGCTTCCTGATAAGCTTATCAAGTTTTCTTATATAACTATTTGTTCCCGTTACGATTCGTCTTAATTGGTCAATCGTCAAATCCTGTTTCCTTATATTTTCATTAGTACCCAAAGCAATCTGATTCAGTTTGTCTATGGTAGCATCTTGTTTTGTTATAAGGTCATTCAGCTTTTGAATATTGGTCTGGTCCTTACTTACCTTATCGGCAAGATCATACGAAAGATAGGCTAATGCAACCGTCACAATTACTCCAATAATTGTGACAAAATAAGACGTGATTTGTTTACCCTTTGGAAGGATATAATCTTCCCCTTTCGCCATGCTAAATAGTTTTGTTATTTGTGAACAAAAAAGAGCCCAGTAGAAACCAGGCCCGAATTCAGTTAAAATGCCATAATGATATGGCTGAATGTAAAATTAAGTCTTATTTACAGGAAGGGGGAAAGCCTGATTTCTCGTTACCTAATTCGAACCAAAAGATTTTAAGTTTTCAACCACAAGTGAAGGTTTTTATTTTGGGCCGTTCTTAACCAGCCTCAAGTTCTTATTAGTTCTTAATTATGTTTTATAGGCATCATTTATAAACGTCCGTAACACGTCCGTTAAACGATGGAACCAGCCATGGTAAAGGGTTTCAGAAGGTTTCCGTGATCCGGATTGGATTCGAACCAATGGCCTACTGCTTAGAAGGCAGTTGCTCTATCCAACTGAGCTACCGGACCTAAATGGCCGCAAAAGTAAAAAATGTTTGGGTAGAAGCCAAACCTTTCAGAGGAAAGCCCCCCTTCAAAAATCATTTTTGATTCCACCGAGCATTCCTTAACTTAATAATAAATTTTGGCTGCCATGACTAACTTTGATACATCCCACGTCAGAAATATCGTTCTGCTCGGCCATGCCGGCTCAGGCAAAACGACTTTTGCTGAAACCATGCTTTACGAAGCTGGGCTAATCACCCGCCGAGGCACCATCGAAGAAAAAAATACGGTAAGTGATTTTTATGAGCTGGAACAGGATCGGGGTAATTCTATTTTTTCCAAGTTATTACATACACAGTGGCGGGGTTACAAAATTAATATTCTTGATACGCCGGGTTACGATGATTTTGCCGGGGAAGTCGTATCCGCTCTTCGGGTAGCGGATACAGGCGTTATGCTACTAAATGCCTGTTTTGGGG
>PLCH01000332.1:3072-3260 GCA_003135585.1 Chitinophagaceae bacterium | reverse complement strand
ACGGCAAACATTGGTATTGTAGTTTGACTTTCGAGACATCCAAAATCAGCGTTCCTAAAAAAATCGTTTCTTCGGCTATTGGAATAGATCTTGGTCTGGAAAATTTCGCAACTCTTTCCAATGGCGAAACTATTGGCAATCCAAGACATCTCAGAAAATCTGAAGACAGACTCAAGGAAATACAGTCT
>PLCH01000332.1:0-2987 GCA_003135585.1 Chitinophagaceae bacterium | reverse complement strand
CAATGATTGAGTACAAGGCTGAAAGTGCCGGTACTTATGCAATACCAGTGAATCCCTATCATACTACTCAAATATGTAGCGGTTGCGGAACATTGGTAAAAAAAGAAATTCACCAGAGGTTCCATAATTGTCCAATATGTAGTTTGTCGATCCATCGTGATTTAAACGCAGCTATCAATATTTTAAAGTCGGGAACCGACTCTTTATTAAAGATGCTCCGTCAGCTTGCTGAGGGGTAGTTCACTGGTTATACTTTGACAAAACTCATTTATAGTTATCAAAGCTCAGGAAAATATAAATTCTCAATTTGCCGAAATGATCACTTTTGCTTCTCTCAGCCGATCAAATAGTTTTAATGAACTTGTTTCGGAAATTTTTTCTGACCATTTGCCAATAAGGTCAGAGATCGAATAAATACCTTTAATGTTATCCAATATAGAATCAATTTCCCTATTATCCCAAAAGACAATAGGTCTTTTTAGCCCTGGATGCAGCAAACCCATTCTTCTAATCACCTGGTCATTTATTATGCAGGTGGTTGGAGCAATCCGGGATTGATCAGAAAATTGGACCATCTCGGATTGTACCTCGAGACTAGCTTTCCTTTCCCAACCTCCAATTGGAGCCGGACCAATTCTGGTTCTTTTTCTCCAAAATAAGTGATCCTTCCAATGTCTTGCTTCTTGGTAACTCTTTGATACCATTTCCAGATGATTCACGAAGATTTCCTGTTGGCGCTGTTTATAGAATTCAAGGGCGTCCATGGAATTGCGCCGATCAGATAAAATCGTGTTTACCACTATGGCGCCCTGAATGGCATTTACAATAGCGCTCTGAATACCCTGGGATGAAAGGGGATCCAAACCGAAATTAGCTTCCCCAACTTTAATAAAATTGTGTCCTGCCGGTTTTTCATAATAATAAGGGGTAACATCAAATGTTGAGATTTTTCCAACCGGTTCACCCCGCTGGCAAAAATTGAAAAGCTTGGCCTTTTCCAGCGCTGAAGTATAGTAGTTCATCAATACATTCCCACCTCCAACCAAGTCAATATCCGGATCCAGAAAAACGGTTGCATTAAAGATTTCAGTGGGAAGCGTTCCACCCCACAGCCAATGATCCATTGTAGATTCCAGCATCATGGAAGATTTGGGCAAACCCGTATTTTTCCAGCTGCCGCAGATGGCCAGCGTGTGAGCAGCTGCTCGCTTTTTTGTTCCCTTCAAAACGGACTTTCTTCCCGATGCATCCACTAGAAATTCCGCTTTTATTTTTTCATGTTTTCCTTTATATATCAGCCGGATCTCCCAGGTGCGATCCACTTCTTGGAGGAAAACTACTTTTGCAGGTTGTAATACTTTTATCCCCAGGTTACTTGCCGCTAAGAATATATGTTTATCAAATTTGCTCCTGTCGACCAGCAGTGCAGACAGATTATCAGGATGGACCGTTTTATCTTCCCATTTTTGAAAGACCTGGTCCGGCCTGATAATCTGAGCGGCGAATGAATCCATTTTTACGCCAATGGTATCCAAAAGGGTAAAAACTCCAGGCGTAAGTGATTCTACCTTAAAATTCCGGCTGAATTCATCCTGCCCGATGAGCAGGACATCAAAACCTAGTTGTTTTAATTTGAGCGCGATGGCGCTGCCGGCGGGGCCGGTTCCAATGATGCAAATTTGGTGGCTGTGCATCTCGGGGAATGGTTTGGTTAGCTGGAGGAATTAGATATAAAAAAATCAGGTCGGGCCTGCAATAGCCGAATGTAAGCCTGTAGGCCATAGTTTAGCCATCCGCGGATATAATCGCAGGCAGGCCTGCCGCGGTGTATTACTTCGTGATGACAACCGCCACCACACAGATACCTTGCCCAGCAGTTTTTGCAGGGTTCCTGCCTATGCACATGCCGTTCGGTTAACCATGCCTGTTGGTGGTCGCTGCTGATGCCCTGGTGCAGGTCACCAAAATAGCCTTTTTCATCTTCGACGAAACGGTGGCAGGCAGCGAGTTCACCGGTGGCGGAAACTCCCAGGTAGCTTGCACCCGCACCGCAGGGATAAGGCCTGTGTGAACCTTTATGAATTTCTTTCAAAGCAATATACATATTTGAAAACGGGTATCTTTTCCCGGCTATTAGCTTTCTTTCAAATTCCTGTCCGCAGCAAATCATATTTTCCAACATTTCTTCAAAAGAAGCTCCATTCATTTCTTCTTTGCCGGTTGGGGAACTTATCATCGGGGAGAATCCCACGCTATGAAAATTGAGCCTAACCAGTTCATCCAATGTTTGTTTCAGATTCAGATTCAAAGGAGTGACGGTTACGCGCGCTGAAACCTGCATTTTCTTTTGCTTGGCCAACAGGGGCAATACATTTGTGATGATCCGCCCGTAGGTTGCTTTTCCACCTTTGTAGGGACGAAGGCTGTCATGGATTTCCCCAATTCCGTCCAGACTTACCGTGACAGCAAAACCGTATTCCTCAAAAAAGTCTGCGTCCTCCGCCCTGAGAAGGGTTCCATTGGTGGTGATAGAAAAACTGACTTCTTTGCCGCAGGCACGGGCTTTATCAGCAGCGTAGCGAGTGACCTCCTGTAAAACCACCCGGTTGAGTAGGGGTTCTCCGCCTAAAAATGCAATATTCATTTTGTCAGATAATCGGTTGTTGGTGAAGAGAAAATCAACAGCATCCTGGGCGGTCTGAAGCGACATATTCCTTGCTTTTGCTCCGAAATCCCCCTGACGCGCATAACAATACGTACAGCCCAGGTTGCATTTTTGTGCGATGGCAAGGGAAATCGCTGTGAGGGGTGGCTCACCCGGAGGCCGGTCTTCTATTTTTCCCAGGGATTGCAAATCATGTTTTGTAAGAAATTGATCAATGATCAATTTTTCATCCTTCAGGATCAACCTTTGTAACTCTTCCTTAATATCATCGCTGATTTCGTATACACGTGTTCCATCCGGTATCAACAGATTGGGCCCGAGG
>PLCH01000523.1 GCA_003135585.1 Chitinophagaceae bacterium | reverse complement strand
ATACTACCGAATAATTAAGGCAGCAACTTCATAAAGCCCCTTTTACCCCTATTTTTTTTTATGTTTACACTAATTGTTTCACTTATGAATTACTTTATGGAAACACTTAAGAGTTTAGAATCAAAAAAACCTTGTGTTTGGGTTTTCTGGACAATAGCTAATGAAAATATTGCCTAAGAATTAACCAGCAACCAATCCCAGGGGTTGAATTGGAAGGTTAATCCGTTCCTAGTCATCATAACTTTGAAATTTATGCCTACGCACAAAGGTTTCAGGATCTGCTTTTGATTTTCATTTTCGATAAGTACAGTTCAAGTTTCTCTATATTCTGTCTTAATCCCTCGTCTGCCTTATAGGTTTTTACAACTTCGATAAATTTCTCGGCTGTATCAAAAAGCATATGCCAGGTAATAAGCGTTTGTTCGCCCTGATCTTCGAAATTGATGGTTGCAACTATTCTTGGATCAGATATATGCTCATAAACTATCCTTTTGAAGGGAATTATTTCTTTAAATAGGCTTCTGTTTTCGTAATCCGTCCCGTCAGGGCCATGCATTACCAGATCCCATTTGCCGCCTGGAATTAGGTCCATGGTATCAATAGTATTTGTAAATCCGTCGGGGCCCCACCAGTTAACGATGTGTTCCGGTTTGGTCCAAACTTCCCATACTAATTCCACTGGAGCATTCAGCCTTCTTGATATGATAAGTTCCCTGTCATGTGTGTTACTTTTTTTGTTTTCCATTTCTCTTTTTTTTAAGTTTTTCAATATATGTTTCCAATGCGTCTAATTTATTCTCCCAGTGCCGCCGGTACTGATCCACCCACACTGAGACTTCACCTAGTTTATCCAGTTGTGGTTCGCAAAACCTGTCTCTGCCGCGCTTTTTAATGACGACAAGGCCGCAATCGGTTAAAATCTTAACATGAAGGGATATAGCCTGGCGGCTGACGTCAAACTTCTCTGCGATCGAGTTTACGTTAAGGGGTTGAGCGGCAATCATATTGATGATTGCTCTACGGGTAGGATCGGCTATGGCTTGATATACATCGCGTCTGGCTATCATATTTATGCAAGTAAGTGCTTGCAAATATAAGAGCAAGTATTCACATGCGCAATATTTTGCCGAATTTTTTTTTAACAGCTTCTTCCGGCTCTGAAACCTTATTCAGGATTTTGTATGGATCAGCCTAAGCTACGAAATAGTAAGAATTGAAGATGTGCCTGCCATTATGCAATTGGCTGGTTTTCTTTAGGGAAGGATAGGAGGAAGTTTCCTAGACAAGAGGTTAATTGATATCAGTGAGATTTATCAAATTCAAATAATCTTGCGTTACTCTATCTGGGGGACTCACGGCCGGCTCGTCATTAACAATTAAATTGTCTAAGATGATGGTCGGCATGTTTATACGCCAAATATCCGATTTGTTCATTTGTCATCTTTCCAAAAAAAGTATGTACGAAGTCGGGGTTTGAAAAATGGGCATATTCCTTCATCAGGGCAATCCATTTCGCTTTTTCGGATACGACATCGCCATTTTCTCCTATCCTGTCTATTCTAAGGTCGGGAATGGTGGGTGAATTTCGCCCAAGGGGCTTTTCATTTTTCAAAACATTTTTCAAAGCCATTTTACCAAAAAGGCGACCCATGAATACTTGTTTATACCTTTTCTTACTGGATACCCACTCTTCCCATAGTGTACAATGTTTCAACATCTGGTAAATATTCATCTTGCCCCATTGAGCCGTGCTATTTTCATTGAGTTTATTGATCCTGGTGATCAATTCATCTCTGGTTATTTTGTCAAATACTGTTTTCACCTTCTGTAATTTTTGAAACTATATGGGAATAACCTGTGTCCCGCTTGGGAAATTTTAAACAAGTTGCGCGAGAGAAAACCAGTTGCCTGAATCGTCTTTAAATATCGCTTCAGTACCGTAGAATTCCTTTTTAGGGGCTTTTGTAAATTCGACACCTTTTGCTTTAAGTTCTTCATAGGTTGCAAAGATGTCGTTGCAGGTGAAAAGACCTACTCCAAAAGTTCCTTTCTCAACAAGCTCTCTCAATGCTTTAACTGTTTCTTCTGAGAACAAGCCCCTTGTTAACGGCGATAAGATAATTTCAAAACCTGGTTGATCTGGCGGTCCCACAGTGATCCAGCGATCATCGTCAGACATGGGTACATCTTTTATAACCTTAAACCCGAGTTTGTTAGTGTAGAAGTCGTAAGCACTTTTCTGGTTTAGAACATAGACGCTCACATGTGTCATTTTAGATATCATATTTTTCGCGTGTTAAATGNNGCAAAGAACGGTCATACGCTAAAACTCTATTTCTCTAAAATTGCTATTTTTTAAGCAAACCTTTTTTTTCAGCAAAGCAACCGGGAATAAAGTCTAAAGGGGATTCGGCCATTTGTGCTTTTAGTTTCTGGTGCTGGATAATATATAAGGAAGGAGGCATGCCAACTATACGCTTGAATAATCCGCTGAAGGAACCTAAACTTTCAAATCCCACCGCATAACAAACTTCCGAAACGGGAATACCGGTCTTCAATGATTCCATTGCATTTTCTATTCTCACTGAAATCAGATACTGATGCGGCGTTTTGCGGTAAATATTTTTGAATTCTCTTATGAAATGAAATTTAGAAAAATAGGCTTCGTCGGCAATATTCTCAAGGTCAATCTTAAGTGAATAATGAGTATCGATGAAAAGTTTTGCCTGAACTATTCGCCGGTAAAAATATATTTTAGGATATTGCTCATTTATCATCTTTGGCGCCTTTTTAAACACTTTGGTTTATTGAAAGCTAATATTAGATTCACCTGTCTGCCAAATATTACAGACGAGGGCATAGTTGTTGCCTTATTTCCCTTTTCCCTGGAACAATTATCACGGACAGTACTGTCGATGAAAGGGAAATAACCGTCATAAATTACATAAATAATTGAAATCAAATAAAATACGCAGCATGCTTTTACAAGCATTTTCCATCGGCTTGAAAATTAATCCTCCCAGCCAGGATGGAAAATGAATTTAAGAAATGTTTCGGAAGATAAACTCCTTATATATAATTGAATCTATAAATATTCCCCCTGGCAGGATTGGCACCAGCTGGGTGATGGTTTCTATATCAAAAGAGTATGGCTTAATTGTAAACCCACAAAAGAATCGGCTTTTCCGACTTATCTATGATCCCGCAAAGTTTATCTAAAAAGGATCTCGACACCATGGGACAACCAAAACTGTTGCAAAGGACCATCGGGTAAATTTCCTGGTCCGGCACAGGATCAAAACCATGTAGAACAATCGCTCTTTTAAAAGCATTTGAATTGGACGAATCCAAACCATAAAGCCGGTATGATTTACCAAATTCGCCATGATATGAATTACCAACTTTATACTTTCCCAATGAGCTGCAGCCGCAGTTGGGAATGTTTGAGAATCTAGCTTGTTCGAGGGAATGCGTGTTGCAATTTCCGTGAGCTACCAAACCGGACAGTGCGACGGTATTCTTCTTCAAATCATACACAAAGAAGCGGTTTTTGCCACTGCAAATACCCATATCAACAAGAAAACAATATTGGGTAGAATACCCGTTTTGATTGACATATTTTATTGCCTGATATAGGTGGCTCCTTAAACCCGAAGCTGATGGTCCGTTTGAATTATTTTGACCGGTTGAAGATGAACTTTCTTTTTCCTTTGAGGAAAAAGGTTCCCCGGATTTGTTTTTACTGAATATCTTGCAGGATGTAGATAAAACGATCAAACCTACGGTTAGGCAGATCAGGCGCAGCGTCTTCATAGGTGTGGATTTATTCTACAAGATAATAATAAGACGGCAGAATAATAAGAGTAGAGCCCCCAATTCTCTAAGGAGTAAAAAACATGAAAACCATCGTGTTTTTACGAAAATTTTCCATCCTTGCGGTCCTCCCGGATATTCTCCCAGGCGTGCTAATATGGGTTACCATAATTTTTGGGCCCTCACCCAAATGAGGATCTTAATGGGCACTATAGAAAGCCCACCATCCGACCTGCCATGCTCCCAGATCCGGGTTACCCACATTCCACTCATATAAAGTGGTAAATAATTTTATGTATTGAGGAGAATAAAAGTGTAGCTGATATCTTGATACTTCACCTTTGGATGGTGAATGCATAGAGGCAGTTAGCGAGAAAATTAAAAAGAATGGTGAATGATTGATTTCAAAACACCATTCAATTCAACTATGTTTTTCTGACCATTATTGCCAACTCAACTCTATATATTTCTATTTAGTAAATTACAGTGCGATTTATAGATAACTACTGAGTTATTGCATTTTACTCGNNCTTATCCCGATCAACCTTACGTTGATCTTTATTGGTGCGTTTTTCAGTTGTTTGTTCCTGGTTAGTTCTTGTATCCTGGGCATATAGCGTAGAGCCTCCCGTTAAAAATAATATAATAAATATAAGGAGTAAATTCCTTTCTATTTTGAACCTAGCTTTTTGAACAA
>PLCH01000474.1 GCA_003135585.1 Chitinophagaceae bacterium | reverse complement strand
GCAGGGAAGCCTGGAGCAGTGTAAAAAAATTAAATTTAAACCCGTAAAGGCTGACATGGCTGTAATAAATGGATTGAGAACTTAGATTTAAGCGCTGAAATCCATTTACCATGCTATTCCGGTACCCGAGAATCCCGTTTTCCCTGTTAATATTGACGGGCTTATAAAGAAGGGGGTTAGGGCTTATAAGATAATCTCCGTGAAAAAATTCTCTTATCCCTTCTCTTTTAAAACTTAATAATCGACTATAGTAATCTGTCTGAATATGAATAACCACATCTTCTGATTTACCCCTATCCCAAAAACTTCCTATGCCGAAACTGGTATTGAATAAATCCTGTCCGTTTGTAAGCCAGAATTTTTGTCCTTCAACCGCCGTATAATTCCGTCGTATACCCACCCAATCTTCCATGCCCGCAGAAACTGAAGCATTATAACCCACTGGAATATCTTCAGTTCTTCCAAAACCAAAGAAATAATTTGTTTTTATAAACTCCTGACGGAAAAATACCAATTTTGATAAAGTAAAGTGGTGATCGTTGTAGTTAGGATTTTTAAAAAATATGGGCTGCTTTGGAGTAGTAACAAATGCAAGGTTATATTGTCTAAGTTCTATGGCAAGATTGGGCTTGTCAGTAATGAGTCCGTTGTTTTTAAATTGAGTACGGAAATTGTATCCTCCCCAGACATCCATGATCCTGTATTCATAATTCCTAAAAACTGTATCAGGAAACAAATAGATATTCAGAGATTTATTGTAAGCCAAGGAGAGGCCTCCTGTAAATTTTGCCCAGGAGCTAAACAGAGGCCGGTTGATGGATACAAAATAGGAGTGTTCATACACGCCAGTATCTACTGATCCATGGTCATTTAATCCACTGTAACCAAATGATATATCAGCAAACGACCCCCCAAGATTATATTTGTTATAGCTTATTTCAGTCCTCCACTGGGGACTGTAAAGACGATTCCACTGCAACCCCAATAACACTCGCTGGCCTGCGCCAAACAAATTATTATTAAAAACATTGGCTGCAAATGAAGTGGGACTCAAATCCGAAATAGCACCTCCATATTCAAATAAGTCCTTGGTAACCACCATAATGTCCACGGAATCGAGACTCTGGTAAGTATTTATGATGTACAGCCTGGCGTCCTGCATAAAAGGCAGGTTTCTGAGATACCTTTCATTTTCGACCATTTTAAATGCATTCACTGTATCATTTTCCCCGAAAAACAAGGACTGCCTTATCATCCATTCCTTGGTATTCAAATGGAGCTTGTTTGCAAAGTGAATCAGTTTCAAAGAGGTTGAAACTGTAGTATCTTCTATCTGGGTACCGAACACTTTGAGCCTGTTGTAATATATATTTCGAATTATCCTGCCTTTATAGGGGGAAAAGTTATTTTGTCTTTGCTTCCAGATTATGCTGTCTGGTACGGGTCGCGCTTCATTTTGCCTTGAAAGTTTTACCAAAAAGGAATCTCTTTGCTGACTGTCAGTCAGTACATTAAAGTACCTGTTAAAACTGTGGGAAGGCTTGTTCTTCTTTGGTACCGTGTCCGTTCCAATGGAAACTGAACAATTCAGAGGAGGTGCTGCATAGCTGCCCTTGGTGAAAATTGCGGCCAATGCCAGGCAAAACCAGCACCGGCCTAGGAAAATGATGATATGACGGGGACCTTTCAATTTATGATTCTTTATAATATCATCACAATTTATTCCAACTTAGATCTCAAGGCCAGTTTTATTAAAGGTAAAGGCTGAATTTAATAAACTGGAAAAACATTGTATAATATTAGGTATCAATTTTTTAAGTATTAAAATAATAATGAGAAAAAGTCGTTAATTCTTTGATAAGCTGCAAGCTATATCTTCCATGCCTATTTCTGTGTATGCCGGCCTCCAAAATGAAGCAATCAAATCCTAAAGTTGAAAAATGAAGAAATTTTACCTTACACTTTTGACATTTTTTTCCTTGTATTTTGCTGCATCGGCCCAAAAGACTTTTGCTCCCATTCAATTAAGAAACGGGAATTTTGAGGGAGTTAAAAACCTACTGAATGCAAAGATGACTGGCAAGTCATTGCGTGAGCTCAAATTCCAGAATAAATACTTTGCAGTACTCAGATTTGATCAATTGCCTGGCCCCTCTGAAAAAAAGTTATTGTCCGAACTTGGCGTTTCTTTGTATGATTATTTACCAGCGAATTCATTTTTGGCTGAGATCACTGATAGCATGGCCTTCCCTTTATTGAAATACCACCGCATCAAGGGTGTATATAAAATACCTCAACAATTCAAGATTTCGGGGAAATTATTACAACCTTCAGGTTCATCTCCTGTAAATGCAGGTTCAGTAATTGCAATCAGCTTTTTTGGTTCAACCGACAAATCTACCCTTACCAATGAAGCGCAACAATTAGGCGCTCAAATCATCCCTACCAAGATTCAACCTTCTCATGTTATTTTTATAAGGGGAACGACAGCTGTACTCAGCAAAATCGCATCCCTTCCGTTCGTAACCTATATTAGTGAGCAATCCCTGAAGGATATTCCCTTGAATGACAAGAACCGTGCGATCCACGCTTTGGATGCCCTCGGGGCATTTTCAGGAAGAAATTTACANNGAGTTGGGGATGAAGGGGACCCTTCGGCCCATATTGATTTTTTTGGCAGACTAATCCACCGAAACCCCGAACCCCCGAGCTTTCACGGAACCCATACGGCTGGGACAGCAGGAGGTGGTGGTAATTTAAACCCCAGATATAAAGGCATGGCGCCCAAGGCTACTCTTTTGAGTCAGTATTTCAGTGATGTAATGGTCAATGCCCCGGTTTATATCAACGATTACAATATGGTTCTTACCAATAATTCCTATTACTCCGGGCTAGATGGCTGTCCGGGCGAGGGAGAATATGATGCGCTGAGTAATTATGTGGATGAACAATTAAATGCCAATTCCTCCTTGCTTCATGTATTTGCAGCAGGAAATGACGGAGGTCTTATGNNCTTATGTGCTCACCCTATCCTAATTTTTATGGTACAGTCAAGTCAGGTTTCCAGACCGGGAAAAATGTTTTGACAGTCGGAAATATATCCAATGTCAGCTATAGCATTTGGCAGTCCTCCAGCCGGGGTCCTGTCGGTGATGGCAGAATTAAGCCCGAGATAATGGGTAGTGGTTATAATATTAATTCGACCATACCTTTTAATGCCTACGCTGGCTCAACGGGCACTAGTATGGCCTGCCCAACGGTGACGGGTACCCTGGCTTTATTGTATGAAAGGTACAGGCAATTGCATGGAGGTGCAAATCCGTCCGCTGCCTTAATAAAGGCCGTGGCATGCAATAGCGCTGATGATATGGGAAATCCAGGTCCGGATTATTTTTATGGATTTGGAATGCTGAATGCCAGGACAGCTGTGGAAACGATTGAGAACAATCATTACTTCACAAATACTATGAACAACGCAGGGTCGGCCAATTTTGTAATTTCAGGCCTTCCTGCCGGAGTCCAACAGCTGAAAATAATGTTGTATTGGTCAGATCCGGCAGCTTCAGCGTTTGTAGCTAGCGCCCTTGTCAATAATCTTGATCTGACTGTAACTTCCCCTGACGCGACCGTCCATCACCCTTTGGTACTGGATCCAACCCCTTCCAACGTAAACAAAAATGCAGTGGAAGCTGTTGACAATACCAACAATATTGAACAGGTCGTAATTAATAATCCACCAGCCGGAAATTTTGTCATAACTGTAAATGGAACCCACATCCCTATTGGACCGCAGGATTATGTAATTGCATATGAAGTAATCAATCCCTCAGTAAATGTTGAGTATCCCTATGGCAATGAAACATTCGTACCCGGAGAAACAGAAAATATTCGCTGGAGTGCCTACGGAGGTGAGCCTAATGGTTTTACCGTTGAATTTTCTACAGATAATGGAAGCACCTGGAATTTGCTCAGTAACAGTGTGCCTTCCACCAGTCATTTATTTCAATGGACCGTGGCTGCGACGCCCACGAACCTCGGGCTGGTCCGGGTGACCCGAAATAGTGCAGGTTTTAGTAATACCAGCACTTTCCCTTTTACTATCCTCGGTCAACCTGGGATCACACTTACCAAACCCTGCCCCGGTTACGGACAACTATTCTGGAATACGATCCCCAGCGCCTCACAATATGAAATCATGTTATTGAAAGCTGATAGCATGCAATCCATTGCAAGTACTACTGATACCAGTTATATGATTGGGGGTTTGAACAAAGACAGTAGTTATTGGGTCTCCGTGCGTGCGATCAGCAATACTACTGCTGGCAGACGATCCGTTGCCGTTAACCTTATTCCCAACAGTGGCCCTTGCAGCCTGGCTGCGTTCAACAACGATTTTACTATTGATTCTTTAATTACACCGGTAACAGGCCGGATGTTTACATCTTCTCAGTTGGGTAACACCGACATCCAGGTTGAGTTAAAAAATCTTGGAAGCATCGCTTCAGCCAGCCCTTTCAATATATCCTTCCAGGTCAACGGAGGCGCGGTTGTTACGGAGTCAAGTCCCGTCAGCATACCCGCGGGGACGGCCATAATATATACATTTTCACCTGGCAACAAATTTGATTTTTCTTCGCCTGGCAACTATGTTGTTAAAGTCTGGGTGGAT
>PLCH01000639.1 GCA_003135585.1 Chitinophagaceae bacterium | reverse complement strand
TACGTCCCCTCTGGCTTTTTGTTCTTGAATTTCATGCTGTCTTATTTTTTCCATCAGATTTTGAATTCACAGCTGTTTAACTTGTAAATAACATTCAAAAAAGATTTTAATTTGTCTTATAGAAGGGCTTATCCTAATTGAATTATAGAAATAATTAATAATGAACGGATATCACCGTCTTGTATTTTTGGCACTGGCTTTTATTTTTTCTTACATCCTTCTGTTTTATCCTCTCACTTACTGCCATGAAATCAGCAAAAATTCCAGCCCAGCTATCCCTGATTCAAGCATTGAAAAGGGAAAGAAATTAGCTGTTGTTTATTGCGGCAATTGTCATCTTTTGCCAGACCCGGGTCAGCTCGATAAAAAAAGTTGGGAAAAAGGGGTACTCCCTGCCATGGGGCCGAGAATGGGCATATTCAGATATATGGGCCAAGACTACCCCTCGAGCCGGTATGACAGATATGTAAGCCGGAGCTTTTATCCAAGCAAATCAATTTTGCAACCGGGAGAATGGCAAAATATCATTGATTATTATGTATCCACGGCCCCTGATTCCCTGGGTGGCCAGAACAGAAAAGCTTCTATTAGGACCGGCAATAAGCTTTTTGTTGGAATGATTCCAAAACTCAGGTACGAAAATCCTTTGACCGGCTTTGTGGCAATAGATACAACTGTCCTGAAACACCGAATTGTAATAAGTGATGTTTCAAGGGAAAGCCTTTATCGCTTCAATCAGGGGCTTGAATTAATTGATACCTTATTTACCAAGGGTCAGGTGGTTGGTATAGATTTTCAGCCGGATGAAATGACGCTTTGCAATATTGGAATTCTCAACCCCAGTAACGGTAAATACGGGACTGCTGAACATGTTCGTATCAATGGGCAGGGAAAAATGCACCTGGACAGCCCGGCTCTCTTCAATGAACTGGCGAGGCCCGTTCAAATAACCCCCGTGGATTTTAATCAGGATGGTAAAAAAGATTACCTGGTTTGTGAATTTGGAAACCTGAACGGGGCTTTATGCTGGATGGAAAACCAGGGAAATGGAAATTTCAGGCGTCATTTGCTAAGGGCGTCCCCGGGAGCAATAAAGGCCTGGGTCCAGGATTATAATCACGACGGCCTTCCGGATATCTGGGTCCTGTTTGCGCAGGGAGATGAAGGCATTTTCCTTTTTACAAATAAAGGACAGGGAAGATTTGAGCAACAGGAAGTTTTGAAGTTTCCTCCAATGTATGGTTCTTCGTATTTTGAACTTGCAGATTTCAACCATGATGGTTTTCCTGATATTGTCTATACCTGTGGAGATAATGCGGATTATTCACCTGTGCTAAAACCTTATCATGGGGTGTATATCTTTATCAATGACGGAAAGAACCACTTTCACCAGCAATACTTTTTTCCGGTCAACGGCTGTTATAAAGCCGTGGCAAGGGATTTTGACGGCGATGGTGATTTGGATATTGCTGTCATCTCTTTTTTCGCCGACTATGAACGCCAACCTGAGGAAGGATTTGTATACCTGGAAAATAAAGGGAACATGGATTTTCTGCCTTATACGGTACCCGAAGCAAAGGACGGCAGGTGGCTCACCATGGATGTTGCAGACCTGGATGGGGATGGAAGACCGGATATTATTTTGGGAAATTTTTCAATAGCCCCGGTGACGATTAAGTCCAAAACCAACTGGAAACATGGCCCTCCTTTTATAGTTTTAAAAAATACGGGCCTCAAATAGGATTCATTCGCTGGCCTGATTTAACAAGTCGACTGATGATTTATCCAGGTTCAATTCCATAGCTTTGATCAGGCTGTCCAATTGTTCAGTATTGGTAGCACTTGCAATCGGGGCGGTAATGGCAGGGTTTGCCCTGATCCAGGCAATCGCAACGCTAGCGGGTACTGTATGGTACTGTCGGGCAACTTCATCAAGCGCCTGAAGGATTTTAAAACCCCGATCATTTAAATATTTCTTAATCCCGTTTCCCCTGGCGCTCTTGGAAAGATCTTTTTCTGACCTATACTTTCCCGTTAAGAATCCGCTTGCCAGCGCATAATAACTGATTACCCCAACCTGTTTTTCCAAACAGAAGAGTTCCAGCTCCTTTTCGAAAAGCTGTCTGTCGTACAAATTATACAAGGGTTGAATGGATTCATAACGGGGATAGCCAAATTGTTCGCTTATCCGGATCGCTTCAGCAAATCTTTTTGCGGAATAGTTGGAAGCCCCTATCGTCTTGATTTTTCCCTGTTTGATCAATTCTCCGTAAGTCCCAAGCGTTTCTTCCAAAGGGGTTTGCGGGTCATCGTCATGGGATTGATAAAGGTCAATATAATCTGTTTGCAAACGTTGCAAAGAATCCTCTACAGCCTGACAAATATATTTTTTTGACAACCCTTTTTTCCCAGGCCCCATTTCTTTGCCAACCTTTGTGGCGATAACAACTTTATTCCTGTTACCGCTTTTTTTCAGCCATTTGCCTATAATGCTTTCAGACTCTCCACCCCTATTGCCGGGTGCCCACCTGGAATAAACATCAGCTGTATCAATCAGGTTACATCCGGCACCCACAAAAGCATCAAGCAAATGGAAAGAATTTAATTCATTTACCGTCCAGCCAAAAACGTTCCCGCCAAATGCGAGGGGAGCCGCTTTTATCCCCGATTTTCCCAAATTACGTTTTTCCATAAATTACTATTACGAGCGTAATTTACTTCAAAGTATACTTACAACTGAATCGTAGAATCTGTTATTTTTGATTACAGGTTAGCCTCAATATTTGCCCTTAAACCCAAATAATTCTAAATCAGGACGATTATGGGCTCCGCCTTATCGATTCGTGTGGCAGACAAAGATGATATCAATGCAATTGGTTTTCTGGCCCAGCAAATTTGGCCGGTTGCCTATAAGGATATTTTGTCAAGGGATCAGCTTGTCTATATGTTAAATCTTTTTTACAGTCCTGACTCCCTCCTCAAACAGATGACGGATCAGAAGCATATTTTTCTCCTGCTCGAAGAGGAGGAGGAAGAGGAACCGGTTGGATTTGCATCTTATTCACTCCTTTCAGGTACAAATATTTATAAACTGCATAAACTTTATGTACTGGCTGGCCATCAGGGGCAGGGGCTGGGTAAAATTATCCTGGATTATATTGTGGAAGAAATAAGATCAAAAGCTGCTACCTCCCTGCTTCTAAACGTAAACAGGAACAACAAAGCCAGGCATTTTTATGAGAAATTAGGATTCTCGGTTATTTCCGAAGAGGATATTGATATCGGAAAGAATTATTTCATGAATGATTATGTAATGGAAAAGAAAATTAATTTTCCTTAACGGAAATAACCCATTCGTATTTTCGGCAACTAACGCTCAATGCCACTGGGCCGGCATAAGATTTTAAATGAAACCCTTTGGTCCAGGGCTAGTTTATTTTACCTCAATTAAAATGCATTTCGAATCAGAATTTCCGTCATTTTTTAGTTGAACCCTTCGTTGTGGCTCTATCCAGATAAATTTACCTGGGGCCAGCCGCTCAGGCAATTCTTTTTTTTGGTCACCAGTTATCGATAGTTCAGGTCCCGAAATGCAAATCCNNTAATCCTATAGGCAGCGGCTAGGTTTTCGTCCCATGCCAATTTTAAACCAGGCCTGACCGGCTTAGCTGCTGAAGCCTCGCCTGGGGAAGACAATAGTTCGATATCCATAACATGATATAAAACAGTATCCTGGTTCCAAACCCTGTGAACAATTGGGTTTTTTCCGAAAGCTGCAAATATCGTTTCCCCCGCTACCGACTTACCTGGCACTGGAAGTTCTCCCCTGATTTGGGATCCTGTTTTTGTGGTAGAAAAAAAAACTATGGCCGAAGGCAGGGAATGCCTGTGAAACAAGGTTGTGTCGCCGGGTCGAATCCTCACATCAAGAATTCTTAGGTATTTATTTTCAAAGACATTTTTATGACGGGGCTCTTTAGCAGCAGGTGGCTGGGCAAAGGATGGCCGAAATATGAGGGTCGCAGCCAAACCAATTTGAGTGATAAATCTAGTAATGCATACCATATGAGTGAATTTACAATTAAATATTTTCTGCGCCCATTGCAGCCATTTTCATTTTATGTGCTGCTTCATGCCCGACATAATTTTCAATTCTCCTTTCAATGAAATAGATTAAAGGAGTTAAAACAATGGCCACAATGAATTTATAAATGTAATTCATCATTCCAATTGCCAGGATTTGTTGCCAGCTGAATATACCACTGAAGGCGATGAAAAGGACAATATAACTGTCCACCAACTGGGAAACGAGCGTAGAACCAGTCGCTCTCAGCCAAAGAAATTTGTTGCCGGTTTTTTTCTTAATCTGATGAAAAACTGTCACGTCAACCATCTGACTCACCATGAAAGCAACAAGGCTTCCAATAATTATTCGCATGTTTTGGCCGAAAATTGCATTAAACGAATTTTGAATATTTTCGACCCCTTGTTTGGAACTGCTATTGATCCAAACCTCGGCCGGCGGCATGGCTATAGCCAAAAAATACATTAAGAAAGCATAGGAAATGAGTACTACTGCAGTAATGGATATTCTTCTAACAGCCTTTGGTCCGTAAAATTCATTTATTATATCTGTTATTACAAATTCAAATGGCCAAAGAAGCACCCCGCAGGTAAGCGTGAACGCCAAACCGCTTTGGCCAAACAGGGTGAAATTTACAGGATGCATTCCTATAAGTTTTTCCAAGGAAAATAACTTGGTGCCTATTGCCTCGGCAATTAAAGCATTGCAGCAAAAAAAAGCGGTGAACCCTAAAAAGAGTTTGGTTGGACGGTCTTTAAGGATGCTATGGATCATTTCAGGAAAAGTATTAATTGAGTGATAAAAAAGAGAAAATTAGTAATTATCAGCCAAAGAGGAATATAGTGACTAAGAGATTTGTGGGCGATCAGGGAAATGCCATACCCTATGTTTACAATCACATTTACCACAATTGCCATTGAAAAACCGAGAACAANNGGGCGGATGCCCCAGCAAAAGAATAGTTGCAGAAAGCAGAAAACAAATATTACAAATAAACGCCAGCCGGGAAAGAAAACCGAGTATTTGCATAATTATGATTAATCCCAAGTAGATAACCAACAGACAAAAAATTTAACGACGGTTGGAATTATCGGTTGAGGTTTCAACGATCAAATGTAAAATTTAGGATCCGTAGATTCCCTCCCAAAAATCGATATTTCTGCCTAAAATGCCATTATTTTGCCGGGAATAATACCAGATCAATCATGAATTCACCCCTGCTGAAAAAGGCAATTCCTCACTTTGTTGCCATATTAATTTTTGTACTTGTAGCCATCATCTATTGCAAGCCTGCACTGGAAGGAAAGGTATTGAGCCAGTCGGATGTCATTA
>PLCH01000438.1 GCA_003135585.1 Chitinophagaceae bacterium | reverse complement strand
GTGAAAAAGAAGTTTATGAACCAAGATGCAGGAATTGTTTTAATTCAGAAGAGTAGTTTTAAATTATTTTTTTAACAAATCATATTGACAAAATTAACCCAAATATTGGCCCTCATTAAGAAAGACCTTTTGTTGGAAATCCGTCTGCAATATTCTTTCTATGGGATTTTGCTGTATGTAGCCTCTACGATATTTGTTTTGTACCTGGCTATGGGACAACCGGAAAGTACGATTTGGAACGGATTGTTCTGGATGATCCAATTATTCATTTGTGTAAATTCGGTTGCCAAAAGTTTTTTGCAGGAAAATCATGGCCGAATTTTGTATTTCTATGCTGTTACCGGANNATTATAATGAGTTTAATCAGCCTGATGCTTTTTCAACTTTTATTAGGCAATCCTTTGCAGAATCCTTTAAAGTTCCTATTTATCAGTTGTTTTGGTGGAATGAGCCTAAGCCTAGTTTTTACTTTTTTAGCAGCTATCGCCGCGCGTGCACAGCAGAATGCTGCACTGATGGCCATACTGGGCTTCCCCCTTATTATTCCGCAATTGTTATTGCTGATGCGGCTGTCTAATATTGCTTTCGGAGACGTTTTGCAGGGCGGCCTACCATCCATCATTTTACTTCTCACAGGCTTTGATGCAATGATCATCCTGCTCGCCCTTATTCTTTTTCCATTTCTCTGGAAAGATTAGATAGGNNTAATACTTCGCAACTTGTTGCGATATTTTTCTTAAATTTAAAATAGCTCTTTGAGGGTATGGAGTTGATCTGAAATAACTTTCAGACCGTAAAATCTTCGACAGTTGCCTTGCAGGTTGAAAGTGTCCCTGCAAGTGTCAGACCGTGTAGAAGTTTAAAATACTATGCACAAATAAGTCATAATAAAAACTTTTCAAAGTCGGGAGCCGACTGCGTTTAACGCATGCCTCGTAGCTTGCTGCGAGGTAGTTCACTTAGAATTGTTGATGAATTGATATCCTTTACCCTATTTTTGCTCTCCAAATTAAGGTGGTCAACCGGGTAGTATATAGGTCCATAGCTGTATCGCCTAACTGTCCCACTTTTTAAGAACTAATGTATGCTTCGTCAGAAATGGTGGAAAATATTATGCGTCATTCTTTTGCTCTATACATTTATTGCCGGATTTTTAGGCAGAGTGCCTGCCAAGCCAATACTCAATGAGACCATCCGGAATCTCTATTTTCATGTCGCCATGTGGTTTAGCATGATGATCTTCCTGATAACTTCTGTTGTATATGCAGTCAAATATCTTGGTACCAACAATCCAACATTTGATATTTACTCTGTTGAATATGCAAAAACTGGGATTGCTTTTGGGGTATTGGGTATGGTGACAGGTTCAATTTGGGCGCGCTTTACATGGGGGGATTTCTGGAGCAATGATCCCAAGCAACTCGGGGCTGCCATTGCCCTGCTCATCTATTTTGCTTATTTCGTTCTGAGAAGTTCCATGCCGGACATTGACAAGCGCGCACGTATCAGCGCAGTTTATAATATTTTTGCATTTGCCATGTTATTCCCTACGATTTGGATCATTCCGCGATTAGTTGAAAGTCTCCATCCGGGAGGGATGGGCAACCCTGCTTCTTTTAGCGAAAAAGACATTGACAGCCGCATGCGTGTCATTTTCTGGTTTGGGGCCATACCAGGCTGGGCGCTTTTTGGGACCTGGATAACTACGCTTTTTATAAGGCTAAAATTTTTAAAAGAANNCTTTTATGTATGGCAGGATTGGCAATCAGCGTGGCCTCGAACGCACAGGACAGTGCGATCACCAAAAAAGTTGAAATGGCAGATGCCTTCAGAACCAACGGTAAAATTTTTGTAGTAATAGCCGTGCTGATTACAATTTTGTTCGGTTTGATGCTGTATATGATAAGGTTGGACAGGAAAATCGGCAAGCTCGAAAAGGAAAGCAAAAAATAAATACTTTCCTAACTATCCCTGCAGGCCGGGAAAAGATCAATTCAGGCTATTGCCATTACAGACATTATTTATTATGTAATTCGGATAAAATACATATCATGGCAGCACCCGACGAATACAAATTTTTCGAAGCGGTAGAAAGAAGTTTTGACAAGGCGGCGAAATTCACGAATTGGGATCCGGGCATTCTTGAGCAGATCAAACAATGCAATGCCGTTTACCGCATGTTTTTCCCGGTAAAAATTGGGGATAAAATAGAGGTTATTAAAGCGTACAGGGTACAGCATTCCCACCATAAAACCCCTTGTAAGGGTGGGATCCGTTTTGCACCTTCCGTAAACTTGGATGAAGTGATGGCATTGGCTGCCCTCATGACATATAAATGNNATGCTATTGTGAATGTGCCATTTGGCGGCGCTAAAGGCGGTATTGCGATTGACCCAAGGAAATATACTCCTTATGAACTGGAGAAAATCACCCGGCGTTATACATCGGAATTAATCAAAAAGAATTTCATTGGACCCGGTACAGATGTCCCTGCACCGGATTACGGAACAGGAGAAAGAGAAATGGCCTGGATCCTTGACACCTATATGAGTATGCGCCCCGGAGAAATTGATGCGCTCGGATGCGTAACTGGGAAACCCGTATCCCAGGGCGGGGTCCGTGGCAGAAAAGAGGCAACAGGTTTAGGAGTATTTTTTGGTATCAGGGAGGTATGCAATATGAATGAAATCATGTCGAAATTAAAAATGGAGAAAGGGGTGGCAGGGAAAACAATTGTGGTACAAGGGATGGGTAACGTCGGATATCACGTTGCAAAATTCTTCCGGGAGGGAGGAGCCAAAGTGATCGCGCTGGCCGAGTTCGAGGGAGCAATTGTAAACTTGCAGGGATTGAATGAAGAAGATGTATTCCAGCACAGAAAGAAAACCGGATCAATTCTTAACTTCCCCGGAGCAACCAATCTCGCCAAATCCACAGATGCCCTGGAACTGGAATGCGATGTTTTGATCCCCGCAGCATTGGAAAATGTAATCAACTCTGAAAATGCACCCAGGGTGAGGGCAAAGATCATCGGGGAAGCTGCCAATGGTCCTCTGACTCCTGAAGCAGATGAAGAATTTATCAGGAGGGGAATATTGGTAGTGCCGGACATGTATCTGAATGCAGGCGGGGTAACCGTCTCCTATTTCGAATGGTTAAAAAACCTCAGCCATGTTCGCTATGGACGGATGGAAAAAAGATTCACGGAAAATATGAACGCACATATTTTGGGACAAATGGAAGAAATGACGGGCAAGACTGTAAATAAGACAGAACGAGAATTTATTATGCATGGGGCAGATGAAGTTGACCTGGTAAACAGCGGCTTGGAGGAGACCATGAGCACTGCAACCCGCGAGATCATGGACTGTTGGAAAGCAAATCCGAAAATACAGGATATGCGTACGGCCGCTTATACGGTTGCCATTAACAAAGTAGGCACTGCCTATGCTGAACTGGGTATATTTCCTTAAGAGGGGGCGATATGGCGATATGGAGATATTCAGGCTCCCGCCTGAATATTCATAGCCCTACAGAAAATAGGTAAATTTTTAAACTAGGACTCATCCTACTAAGAGGCTTTACCATCTTTCGTCCAGGATTACACTACGATATTTTTCATTTCCAGGGTAGGAGGATGGATCCTTCAAAACAATTATCAGTTCTTTATATCTTATTCATCATATCCGGGTAATACAGGCATCTCCTCAAAATCCATCAGCCCCTTTATATATCCAAAACATTGTTCGCCATTGGTAATGATCAAATATTTTACGGGGACTGCGATATTATAATGCAATATCTGCCATATCACGGCCTTATCCAATACAATGTTGGTGGCTTTGCATTCAATCATCATCCAGGGTTTGGCCGCACTATTGAACACCAGCAGGTCAAATCTCTTATTCAGTTCACCTAATTTTATTCTTCTTTCCAAAGCAATATAAGAAGAAGGATATTTTTTCACCTGAATTAAATACTGTATAAAATTTTGACGCACCCACTCTTCAGGAGTCAGTCTTACCCATTGTTTGCGCAATTCATCAAAAATAAATTCCTTGCCTGTAGTTTCTTCTTTTATCTTGAAAGGGTGTTGCGGGTAGTAGATTTTAATCATTAGCAAAAACTATTTGCTAAATTTACAAAATGTTGCCAGAGCAATCTTATAAAATTGTTTTGAATATTTTTTGATCTATCCGCACCATTAAAAAATNNGTACAAAATTGGCTGCCCAGATATACGGGGGAAAAACTGACAAATTTTGGCGGATATATTTTATTGACAAATTTTGATAACTATGTCCAATTATTTGCTGAATGGCATGATGTTAAAGTGATTGGCGAAAACAAGCCCATGCATTGTGCCACAGCTGACGATATAACGATTATCAATTTTGGGATGGGTAGCCCCGGCGCCGCAACCATCATGGATCTGCTTACAGCCATTGAACCCAAGGCCGTACTTTTTCTTGGCAAATGCGGCGGCCTAAAAAAAAGAAANNATATTACCCATTGCAGCTATCCGAGGAGAAGGTACATCCAATGATTATTTCCCTCCGGAAGTACCTGCTCTCCCAGCATTTGCTTTACAGAAAGCAATCTCTACCACTATAAGGGATTATGGGGTTGACTATTGGACCGGTACTGTTTACACAACCAACCGAAGGGTATGGGAACACGATCAGGTGTTTAAAGAATATTTGCAAAAAATAAGAGCTTATGCCATAGATATGGAAACGGCAACTATTTTTTCTGTAGGTTTTTACAATAAAATCCCTACTGGTGCATTGTTATTGGTAAGTGATCAGCCAATGATTCCAGAAGGAGTAAAAACCGAAGAAAGCGATAAAAACGTAACCGGCGATTTTGTTGAAAAACATATTAAGATCGGTATAGATTCGTTAAAACAGTTGATCAATAACGGTCTTACAGTAAGGCATCTCCGGTTTTAGAAAAAGAATTTCAACTTATATATGGCAGGGCCGCTTTTGCAAATAAAAAATTTCGGAATTGATTTTGTAACTGAAAGCGGAAGGTTGACTGCCTTAAACAATATTTCTTTGGAAGTTAACCAGGGAGAAATTGTAGCTATCGTGGGCGAATCAGGTTCCGGAAAATCAGTGATGGCTCTTTCCATCCTACAATTGTTGCCAGCACCTTCCGCACAATACATTCCAGGTGAAATTTTATTTTTTCCCAATGGGAACACCGCCCTCGATTTGCTGACCCAGTCAACCATCCAGATGGAAAAAATACGGGGCAATCAGATTGCAATGATTTTTCAGGAACCGATGAGTTCGCTCAACCCTGTTTTTACTTGCGGGGACCAGGTTAGGGAAGCAATTAGCCTCCACAAAAAGATTCCGGGTTATGAAGCGAAAACCCAAACCATTGAATTGTTTGCCAGGGTTAAACTACCTGATCCAACCGGTATTTTCAATCGGTATCCTCACCAACTCAGCGGCGGCCAAAAACAAAGGGTAATGATCGCCATGGCAATCAGCTGCAATCCCTCCCTCCTAATCTGCGATGAGCCCACAACGGCACTCGATGTTACCGCACAAAATTCAATCCTGGAGCTTATCAAGGAATTACAGCGAACCAATAATATGGGAGTAATATTTATTACCCACGACTTTGGAGTGGTTGCAGATATTGCCAGCCGAGCCGTTGTTCTTTATAAAGGAAACATTGTGGAAGAAGCGGGTGTCAGGGAGCTATTCACCCATCCGAATCATCCTTACACAAAAGGATTGCTGAATTGTCGTCCGGTTTTGCACCGCAAAGGTGAAAGGCTGCCGGTTGTGACTGATTTCATGGGAGTAAATGAATCGGGTGAAATGATCGAAAAGTTGCGTGCTCTAAACCCCAGGCTGGATAGGGAAGAAAGGGGTCCAAAAAATAAAGCTGAGGGGGAAACCCTTGTCAAAGTGGAGCATCTTTGCGTCTGGCATCCATTGAAAAAGACATTTTTGGGAAAACCTGTTGAATACCTGAAGGCGGTGGATGATATAAGCTTTGAAGTGTATGAAGGGGAAACCTTAGGGTTGGTGGGTGAATCAGGCAGTGGCAAGACAACCTTGGGGAGATGCTTGTTGAGACTGATCAATCCAACGTCCGGAAAAATTACTTTTAATAAGCTGGAATTGAATTCTCTCAAGGATGAGGACCTAAAAAAATTACGAAAAAAAATTCAGATTATTTTCCAGGATCCCTATTCTTCACTGAATCCGCGTCTGACTATCGGATCTGCTATAGCAGAACCACTTAAAGTGCATCATATCTTACCCCTACAAACGCAAAGAAGAGACAAAGTAATCGAATTACTCGAAAAAGTGAATCTAAAGGCAGAACATTTCTATCGTTACCCACACGAATTCTCCGGAGGGCAGCGTCAGCGAATTGTAATTGCCAGGGCGCTGGCACTCAATCCTTCTTTTATTGTTTGCGACGAATCGGTATCTGCCCTGGATGTTAGTGTTCAGGCCCAGGTATTAAACTTATTCAATGATCTGAAAAAAGAATTCGGCTTTACTGTCATATTTATATCGCATGACTTTTCTGTGGTGCGCTATATAAGTGACCGCATCCTGGTTATCAACAAAGGAAAAATGGAAGAAATCGGGCCGGCAGAGGAGATTTATCAACATCCAAAAAAGGAATATACAAAGAAACTTTTAGCATCCATACCTAAAGGAATTGTATAAGGAAGATTTCGAAAAAAGCTACTCCTCTTCATCATTTCTCCCCGCATAATAATCATTGTCCAGATAAAAGGAAGCCCCGCCCTTATGCTTTGAAAATAACAGCCGCTTCAATTGCCCGTTGAATTGTTCCAAAATGGGTTGATCCGCCTTTAATTTTTTACCCGTCAACTTTACATAATCATTGTTACTTCCAGTCTCCTGAAGGTTAACGGGCTGCAACCCGCTGATACCCATTTGCCAATCCTCTTCCTCGTTAATCTTATACCGGAAAAAATATACATAGCCCGAATCGAGTTTACAATGAATTAATTTCCTGGCTACAAATTCAATGGCGAAAAAATTGTTTGTCTTATGTGCGCTTACCAACTGACTGCGGGCAATTTCTATTTGGTTTTTGTAAGAAGCCGGAAATTGGTCTAGCTTTCGAATAGTTTCCAAACTTTTGAATAATAGGCTCCTGTATTGATCACTCGCTCCAAGCCTTTGAACAATACTGTCGGGTACAATTTTATTATATCTCAACATTAATGTCGCGGTGCTCAACCGGATCGAACCGTCTTTACTTTTCAGCATCTTATCAAAGAAAACAGGAATCGAAGGATTTCTGTCGAAAAAAGGCATAAGCAAAATGGCGGCATTTTCAAGTTCATTGTAATTTTCATCATCCGATTTTTCCGGATCATTATTCTGGTCATTGCCTTCATTATCATTACTCTTTTGCTGGAATTGCTTTTCATCCTTCCCCAATTGTTTCTTCAATTGAATTTTTGCATCAAAAAATAATTTGCTGAAATAGGCCTCATAATCATTTGCCGTTAAAAAATTACTGTCGACCAGGCGCGTCAATAATGAATAAATATTTTCTTTATAATCATCTACAGAGGTCAGTTGCAGCAATTCGGGAAATAAGCTGCGTGCCAGCCGCAGTGAGTCCCCTAAATCCTGAAATAAATAATTATAATCCGAAGGATTGTCGAATACGGGCGGATCCTGAATAATCAAAACTTTTAGGAGGGCATAAGCTTCCTGGGTTTTATTCTTCGCGAGCGCCTTTAACACGGCATTTTGAAAGGTGCTGGTATCCCCGGCACGCAAATAAATATCTTTCAATCCACTCACCACTTCCTTGGCTATGCCTGATGAATTTCTTATAAAACCTATCTCGTTGATCAATTTTGTTTTGGTTGTAAAATAATTTTTGTCATCATAAGACAATAAGCGGACGGCGTTTAANNATCCAGCTTATTTTTGAAAACGGAACCCAGAGATTTTTTTTCCAATGGCCTTAGGCTCTCATAAAACCCTTTGGTAAAATCACTTTGATAAGGAAAGGAATCGCTTAAATTGACAACCCGGTAAAGTCGATTATCCTTAATGAATATCCAATTATGAATCAATCTGGAAGAATTCGTTTCGCCCAGAATATACTTTACACCGAAAACCGAATCGTTAAAATGAAAAAAATCTTTATTCCGAATAATAAAATCCTCTTTTATTTTATCTTCATTGGTTTCTTCCAGCCAGAAATAGGAAGAATCTTTTGGATAATAATATTTGGGATATGCCTGTACCGAAACATAAACCGCTTCCCCGGTCGAGTCATCCTGGAAGAAGGCCGTTTTGTTTCGTGGCCAGTAATTGTTATAATCTGGAACAGCATTTGAAAAATCTTCGTTGCTGGCCCTCTCCAAAATATTTCGCACATTTACATCAATATCAGGAACGACGGGGGTTCTAACACTTATATTAACAAAAGTATCTATATAATTCTTAAAGGAATTGTATTTATAGGGGGTAAAGACAAATGAATCAAAAAATTCCGAAAACGTTTTATATCCCAGTTCGCTTCGAGCCGATAGGAGGTAGTACGCGGGGCCTTTTACGAGAAATTTTGTCTTGCAATAGGAACCATCTTTCAACCGGTAGGAGGCATCAAGGCAGGAATATCCCCGGAAAGTTCCGAATTGCTGGGTCAACTGTCTGTCCACGCAGTCTGATAACTGAAAGCTTTCCTCCATAAGGTCCAGGTTAAAAGTATCTTCCTCCAGAAAATGAAAGTTCTGCACACTTTTCTTATAAATAAGGTAGGCATCACCGGTAGCCGAATCGTAGGATTCATACTCCCATCTCGGAATCCCATCAAATCCTGAATTATTCTTATTCCTAAAAGGCGACTGAGGTAGCTTCACCCTGAATCCTCCCCGGGCCGGCTCAAAATATTTCCAAGACCCGGCTTCATTTTTTTTCAATTTAATTGAATTGAAAAACCTATCAGCTTCTTTTCCCTCCACATAATTGCCATTTCCACTCATCTTGAATACAAGAACTTCAAAAGGCGTCTCCAATATATTGTAGCGCTGCATGTCTCCGCGGCGCGTTTTGTTGATAATTTCGAAACCTTTATAGCCGTCCTTTAACAGGAGCGTCTTCTTCAGAATCTTCCCAGGTATATTTTCATACAAAAGACTGTCCATTTTTCTTAAACCAATTTCCGGTTTCTGATCCAACCAATAACTATTAGTTTTTACTCTCGTAATCATATAATATACTCCATTACTCATATCGGCATATTTCCAGGAATCTGCAATATGACTGTCTGACCGCTTATACAGCTTTCCAGGTATCTGAACCGTAAACCGCAGATCCCCTGATGTAAACCAGGAAAAATTAACGGGCACTTTGACCTTGTCAATATCATCCCTCTGGGAAGCATCCCGGTCCTGCATCAGGATCGGGCGGAGTTGGTAACCTTTCTTCCGCAGCAATTCTATTACTCCCCTTTTTCCTGGCAGGTGAGCAGCTCCTACGCCCACAAACAAAGAATGTTTCTTCAAAATGCTATCCATGGAGCGGGCTTGCATTTCATTTCGCTTGTATAAAAAATTTTCCATGTAAGCTTCCGAAGGCTGCAACACCCGTTCAAGTGAATCCAGCAAATCCAGGTCGCCTTTTCGGTAAGCGTCCTGGGTTTTCTTTTCGATTTCGTAACCGGATTCACCCTCCGCGTCGATATTTTTTTTCTTCCTGTCCTTCATTATATCCTGTGTAGCCTCAAGGATGAGTCGCTCGGTTTCAAAATAATTTTCAACCCCCGTCGCCAATTTCCCCAGTTTTTTTCCGGTTTGATAAATGTAAAGGTCCAGATAGGTATCTTCTTCAAAATCGGCACGGGGCTCTACGGTTCTATACAATAAACCATTAATGAGGGTAGGCTCTTCGCTAAGCGCATATTTCAGTCTGTTTTCATATTTCTCTATCTGGAAAGATTTTTCATTTAGGAAGTCATTAGGGGGACCGTGCGTATAAAACCTTAGGTTGGATTGCATGCTTTGGTAACGAAAGAGCTGGTCCTGCCATAGTTGGGGATCCAGTTCCAAGGCTACCATCTCCACTCTTTTTAAAGCTATATAAAATGAATCACTCAGGTGAAAAACCAACTTACTGCTTACATGCATGGTACCAAACAAATAGGAGGGTTTGTGCATACCATTTCCTGTAATCTCCCATAGAAGGGCAGGATAGCTTTTCTCCTCCTTTTTTTGGGCATCTAAAAAAAAAGAATGAACCACTAAGAATAGGAGCAGGCCGTACTGTTTACAAACCGGAATAAATTTTATTGTACAGGTCATCCTTTGTTGAATTTGTTAATATTTCCACGTGGCCTTTTAACTTATTCATCGTTTATGGAAGGCGGAAATGGACCATTCTTATGAAGATGAACAAAAGACAGGACTTCCTAAAAATTATTTTGGAACAGTCAACCTGTCTTATTTATTAACACGACGAGTTATAGGTTCTTTTTTCTCATTGTTTAGCGGTGGATTTCTTATTTCTTTTTTGAAGTTTTTTTTCCTACCTTTGCCCGCTTGAAAAATCATGCCGTAACATGATATCAAATCGGGTACCGTAAGACCTGATTTGTACCGGAAACCTTCCGCAATACACTTCCTTTACCACCTCTTGGTATCATTC
>PLCH01000386.1:3171-3347 GCA_003135585.1 Chitinophagaceae bacterium | reverse complement strand
GCCTAGAGGCGACAGGCCTTTAACATTATTTTTTTGTTATTTTCACTACCTTCGGTATCACTATGGCACCTATATTCTTTTATGCAATGCTGGCTTATGTTTTATACAAATTTGTAGCCGGCTTCATTATACCGGTTTACAGAACAAGCAAACAATTCAGACAACAGGTCAGGAAT
>PLCH01000386.1:0-3145 GCA_003135585.1 Chitinophagaceae bacterium | reverse complement strand
AAAAAATGAAATAACTTTTTTTCAAAAAGGAATATTTATCAGGTCCATTCCAGGCTTAAGGTAAAAACCCTGCAGGCCCGCTGCAATAGCTCCCTTTATATTTACCAGGGCATCATCTACAAACAATGTTTTTTCAGGTTGTATTTTATTTTGGTCAATAATGTATTTATAGGATGCCAGATCCGGTTTTCTCAAACCGATCAGGTGTGAATAATAGGTTTTTTCAAAATGATCATCCAGGCTTCCCTTTCCAAAACTTTCGGTATAAATCTTTTTCAGTGCTGCCAGGTGCAAGGCGTTTGTATTACTGAACAGGAACAGACGGTACCGGTTCCGGAGCTCCTGCAGCAACCTGATTCTTGCGGGCGGAAAGTCGAGCAGTAAGGCATTCCATGCTTTTACAACCGTTTCATCAGGAACCGGTGAATTTATTAATTTCTTCAGGTCTGCCAGGAATTGCTGGTCACTGATTGAACCTATTTCATAATCCCGGAAAAAAGAGACGGCAAATCCGTGACCAAAATTTTCGCCAAAATTCTTTGCCCCCATTGCCACAAAAGCATCCTCTGTGCGCCTGTTATCAAGGTTTAGGATGACGCCTCCCAGATCGAAGATTATATTTTCAATGTTCTGCATCTTGCAAAAATGAAAAAAGAGCATGGATTGTATGCTCTTTTTAGGAGAAGATATCTTAACTTATTTTAAAAGAGTAAAGCCTGCCTTTTTCACCTCTTCGGAGCTCGTGCCCACGAATACTTCAAAATCACCCGGTTCATAAATATATTTCAGTTCATTGTTAAAAAACATCAGGTCACCGGTCCCAAGTGTAAAGACCAGTTCCCTGCTTTCCCCTTTTTTCAAAAAGACCTTTTGAAACCCTTTTAGTTCCTTTACCGGCTGGGTAACGCTTGCTACGAGATCCCGGATATACATCTGCGCGGTTTCTNNACCCGTATTGGTTACCGTTACCTTTATCTGCAATTTTTCACCAGGTTTTATTTCTTTTTTGCTAAGCGAAAGTTCACTGTATTTAAATACGGTATAACTCAACCCGAACCCGAAAGGATATAAGGGATCATTTGATACATCCAGGTAATTGGATTTGAATTTGGGAAAGCCCGATCCATCGTAGGGACGTCCCGTGTTTTTGTGATTGTAATAGAGGGGGATCTGGCCTGTATTGCGGGGGAATGTCGCCGTTAATTTGCCCGAGGGGTTGTAATTACCAAATAAAACATCCGCAATCGCATTGCCTGCCTCAGTCCCGCCAAACCAGACATCAAGGATGGCATTGGCGTGATCATTTTCCCAGGGTAGGGTGAGGGGCCTTCCGTTAAATAATACGAGTATCAATGGTTTTCCTGTTTTCGCCAGGGCTTTCAACAAGTTTTCCTGGCTTTCAGGAATATTGATTTCAGACCGGCTGGAGGATTCCCCGGTCATATCAGCTGCTTCTCCTACCACGGCAACCACTACATCTG
Organism: Chitinophagaceae bacterium; assembly: GCA_003135585.1. Classification (GTDB taxonomy): domain Bacteria; phylum Bacteroidota; class Bacteroidia; order Chitinophagales; family Chitinophagaceae; genus Puia. Next base: position 1,664 of record PLCH01000386.1, on the reverse strand, counting down.
ATTTATTGGCTGCAGCAACGGCTTCCTGAAGCATGGCATCCGCAGAACGCAGATCTGTTTCTATTTCGGGTCCAAAAACATTGACCCTTTTTGAAAAAGCAGTATCATCGGATAAATTCGCCCCTTTGGCATAGATGATATTTACCTTGTCTCCAGCAACATTTTTTATTCCATCCATGACAGAGATGGATTTATTCCAATCACCCGCAACCGCCCAGGTACCCAGCATGTTTCTCTGATTGTTGGCCAGGGGGCCAACCAGCGCAATGGTGCCCGATGGCTTCAGGGGCAGGGCTTGATTGCTGTTCTTTAAAAGAACAAAAGAATGAGCGGCAAAATTCCGGCCGGCTTTTCTGTTGTCATCAGAAAGGATTTCACGGTTTGCTCTTTGGGTATCGATCCGGCGATACGGGTCTTCAAACAAACCCAGTTTGTATTTTGCTTCCAGTACATGGCGGCATGCACGGTCAATATCCTGCTGGCTGGCTTTTCCTTCCTTGAGCGATTTTTTTAAAGTTGTCAGGTAACCTTCCCCAACCATGTCCATATCCAGCCCTGCTTTGAGTGCAAGTGCAGATACTGTTGCCAGATCACCCATGCCGTGTGCGGTCATTTCATTCAAAGAAGTATAATCCGATACGACCAGACCTTTAAAGCCCCATTGCTTCCGCAAAAGCTCGGTCAGCAACCAGCGGTTACCCGTTGCCGGGATTCCGTCAATCTCATTAAAAGAACTCATGACACTGCCTACCCCTGCATCTACCGCGGCTTTATACGGTGAAAGATAATATTGGTACATTTTAACCCGGCTCATATCTACAGTATTGTATTCCCTTCCCGCTTCCGCCGCGCCATATAATGCAAAGTGCTTCACGCAGGCCATCACGGTATTGTCTTTTGAAAGACCGTCGCCCTGGTAACCTTTTACCATGGCTTTGGCAATAAGCGAACCCAGCCAGGGATCCTCACCGCTGCCTTCTGAAATTCTACCCCACCTGGGATCGCGCGCGATGTCAACCATGGGGGAAAACGCCCAATCCAGTCCATCCGCGCTCGCTTCCGTTGCAGCCAGGCGGGCAGATTTTTCTATCAGTGGCATGTCCCAGGAACAGGATAAACCAAGGGGGATAGGAAATACAGTCTTGTGGCCGTGGATCACATCAAGTCCAAAAATCAGGGGAATATGCAGACGCGTATTTTTCACGGCGATATCCTGGGCCTGGCGTACTTTATCCGGACCCATAATACCGAATAACCCACCCACAAGGCCTTTTCGGATTTTATCGTCTACATCTTTACTTACCACTGAACCGGTAACGGCGCCTCCGGGTGTCACCAGGTTAAGCTGCCCTATTTTTTCATCAAGGGTCATCTTAGCCATCAGGTTGCTGACAAAGGCATTCATCTTTGAGTCCGGGGAACTTGCCGGTTTTGTTTGCGCAGCGACGAACAGGGAGCTGGCTGCAAGAAATAACAGGATGATTTTTCTGGACATATAGTATAATTATTGTTTTGGTTTGAGCAAATAGGGTTGTAAAACTTTTTGCCAGATTGAATAGCCTTTTGCATTCATATGCAATTGATCTTCTTTGAAAATCTCTTTAACGGGAGTGCCATCCTTATTTAGCATTTTGGGATATACATCTGCAAATGCCGTGTTCTTC
>PLCH01000220.1 GCA_003135585.1 Chitinophagaceae bacterium | reverse complement strand
CCGAACTGCTGGAGTTGGTCGAAATGGAAATCAGGGAGTTGCTGACTTTCTATGGTTTTGATGGCGATAATACTCCCATTATCCAGGGTTCCGCTACAGGGGCTTTGGCCGGGGAAGAAAAATGGGTAAAGGCCATTGACGAATTGATGGCTGCTGTTGACAGCTATATTCCGCTTCCGCCCCGCCCGGTTGACCAGCCATTCCTGATGTCGGTTGAGGATGTATTCTCGATCACTGGCCGTGGAACCGTTGCCACAGGCCGTATTGAAAGAGGCCGGGTTAAGGTTGGAGAAGGAATTGAAATTGTGGGTTTGATGGAAGCGCCCCTGACTTCCACTGTAACGGGTGTTGAAATGTTTCGTAAATTATTGGACCAAGGGGAAGCGGGAGATAATGCTGGCTTGCTGCTCCGTGGAATTGAAAAAAATCAGGTTCGCCGCGGAATGGTTCTTTGCAAACCCGGTTCCATTACTCCGCACACGGATTTTAAAGGTGAGGTATACGTCCTTAGCAAGGAAGAAGGTGGCCGTCATACCCCATTTTTTAACAAGTATCGTCCACAGTTCTATTTCAGGACGACAGATGTTACCGGAGAAGTTGAGCTGCCAACTGGAACTGAAATGGTTATGCCAGGAGACAATACTCCCCTGACCGTGAAGCTGATTCAGCCTATTGCGATGGAAAAAGGTTTGAAATTCGCTATCCGCGAAGGTGGTCGTACAGTGGGTGCCGGCCAGGTTACGGAGATATTAAAATAAGCCTTCAGTTTTTTAGCTAAAAGGTTTTGCAAAAGATAAGTTTTCCTATCTTTGTATTATATTCTGAAAGCTGTTAGCTACCCGCTAATAGCTTTTAGCTTTCTACGGGCATCGTACAACGGTTAGTATAGAGGTCTCCAAAACCTTCGATCTGGGTTCGAATCCTAGTGCCCGTGCTGAATGGCGATTGAACATAATGCTCAAAATTTTATAATTCAGCGATGTACAAAATATCAACCTATTTCCGAGAATCCTATAAGGAGTTGATGGAAAAAGTTACCTGGCCAGGCTGGGTACAATTGCAACAATCAACCGTAATTGTGTTGGCAGCAACTTTAATAATTACCTTGATAGTAGGTATTATGGATATTGTATCCAGTTCAGTATTAAGATTCATTTATTCATTATTTTCATAATGGAAACAACAGTAGAACAAAAAGAAACCAAATGGTACGTGCTGCGCGTCGTAAGTGGGAAAGAGCGCAAAGTAAAGGAATACCTTGATAAGGAAATCTCCCGTGGAGGCTGGGGGGAAATTGTAAAACAGGTATTTCTTCCTGTGGAAAAAGTTTATAAAGTCCAGAATGGCAAAAAAGTGATGCGGGAAAGAAATTACTACCCCGGGTATGTCATGATTGAAGTAGCCGATGGAAAATTGGGGGATGATTTGAGGGACGCCATTAAAAGTACGACCAGCGTCATTCATTTTTTAGGAAAAGAAAACCCGATCGCACTTCGAAAAGCAGAAGTGAATAAAATGCTGGGAAAGATGGATGAAATGGCGGAATCAGGTGGTATTAGCATGAGTGAGCCATTCATTATAGGAGAAACTATCAAGATCATTGAAGGGCCATTCAATGATTTTAACGGTATAATTGAAGAGGTAAATGATGAGAAAAAGAAGCTAAAAGTGACAGTAAAAATTTTTGGACGATCTACTCCCGTTGAATTAAATTATATGCAGGTAGAAAAAATATCCTAAATGAAGTGGGGTTTATTTTCTTTCAGCCCATTGGAAAAATAGATAAGACCAATTTCATTTTTTTTTCACTCATGCAATAGGATTAAAAAAACCCTCCTTCTGTGGAGGGTTAATATTTTGATAAAAACGGGTTCTCTTCTTTAAAAAGCATTGCTGTTACCTGAACGGCCGCCATCAGAAGAAGAATCTGAAGAAGGCATCGGGGTTTCAACTGTAACTGGATTTGGCCTTGGTGGGGGAGTAACTGCTTTTTTAGGTGCAGCTTTCTTGGGTGCAGCCTTTTTAACCGCTGCTTTTTTCACTGTTTTCTTTGCCGCTTTTTTTGGAGCAGCTTTTTTAACAGCTTTTTTTGGAGCTGATTTTTTCTTAGCCGTTTTCTTTTTAGCAGCTTTCTTAGCCGGCTTTTTAGCAGCTCTTTTAACGGCCTTTNNTGACTTTGCCATAATTTGATGGAAGTTTTTAGTTGTTATGAGAATTAAATGGAGATTATTGCAAAAGTTAATCAGAAAAATTCAAATAGAAAAGAATGACAGATATTTTTATTTGTAAAATGTCTGGAACATTTTGATAATGGTTGGATGTTTTGGTTTATTTTTTTCCAAACCTCAGGTTTTGGCTGAAATAACCCCCCGGGCTGCCGATAAAAAAATCAACCAAAATCTTTGCTTGAACCGATTTTTACCCTACTTTTGCGTCCCCAAATAGAAAGTTCTTTTTGATAATTGGATTTGGGAGTCTTTCGGCCCGGGCCGAAGACGCTAACACCAAAAATTGAAGCAACATGGCAAAAGAAATTACCGGTTATGTCAAGTTGCAGGTAAAAGGCGGTCAAGCTAATCCTGCACCCCCTATCGGGCCTGCATTGGGCTCCAAAGGAGTTAACATCATGGAGTTCTGTAAGCAATTTAATGCCAGGACCCAGGATAGAATTGGGAAAGTACTTCCAGTTATAATTACAGTTTATTCCGATAAGTCGTTCAATTTTATCATTAAAACTCCTCCGGCGGCAGTCCAATTGAGGGAAGCCGCCAAAGTTCAGAGCGGCTCAAAAGAGCCAAATCGTAACAAAGTTGGAAAAGTTACATGGACACAGGTAGAAGCAATCGCAAAGGAGAAAATGCCTGACCTGAATTGCTTTACTGTTGAAAGTGCGATGCAGATGATAGCCGGTACTGCGCGCAGTATGGGCATTACTGTGGATGGCAAAGCCCCATGGGAAAATTAATTGAGCAACTTAAAAAAATTACGAAATGCCCATCGCTAAAAAGAGAAAAATAGCCGCAGCAAAGATTGAAAAAAATAAGGTGTATTCACTAAAGGAGGCTTCTTCCCTGGTGAAAGAAGTGAGCGCAACCAAATTTGCTTCATCTGTTGACCTGCATGTCCGCCTGGGGGTTGACCCTAAAAAGGCCGACCAGTCCATCCGGGGTACAGTAAGCCTTCCTCATGGCACGGGAAGGACTAAAAGGGTTCTGGTTCTTTGTACCCCTGACAAGGAGGCTGATGCAAAGGCCGCTGGGGCTGATTATGTAGGGTTGGATGAATTTATCCAAAAAATTGAGGCTGGGTGGGTTGATGTGGATGTAATTATTGCGACACCCTCGGTGATGCCGAAAATAGGCAAGTTGGGTAAAATATTGGGTCCCCGCAACCTTATGCCAAATCCTAAAACCGGAACAGTAACCAATGATGTGGCTGCAGCCGTAAATGAAGTGAAGGGGGGCAAAATTGCTTTTAAGGTTGATAAGGCCGGAATTATACATGCTTCAATCGGAAGGGTGAGTTTTGCGCCGGAAAAGATTTCCGAGAACAGCCTGGAACTAATTAATGCAATCATCAAAGCTAAACCCGCAACGGCCAAAGGTACTTACCTGAAAAGTGTATTTATGGCGAGCACCATGAGCCCGGGTATTGCCATAGATACAAAAACATTTGCTCATTAAATTCTCACCGGATTTGTGCCCTCTCAAATCCACTGTCTGAATAAGCATTTTTAAGCCGGATAGGAGGACATCCGGAGGCAAAAAAAAAGATATGACCAAAGATAAAAAAAATGAAGTGATTGGACTGTTGAAAGACAAGTTCTCCCAGTATAACAACTTCTACGTGACAAACACGGAATCATTAACCGTGGAGCAGATTGGCAGTTTGCGCCGCATTTGCTTTGATAAGAAGGTAGAAATGAAAGTTGCCAAGAATACCCTTATTAAAAAGGCATTGGAAAGCCTGGATAATAGCAGGTATGCAGATGTCTTTGAATCCCTTAATGGCGTAACTGCCTTGTTATTCTCTGAAAATGCAAAGGAGCCGGCTCTTATTATTACTTCATTCAGGAAACAGACCCATCTTGAAAAACCGATTTTAAAAGCAGCCTTTATTGATGGAGATGTTTTTACCGGGGAAAACCAGTTGAAAATCTTGACGGCTCTTAAGAGCAGGCATGACATTATCGGGGAAATTATTGGATTGTTACAATCGCCGGCCAAGAATGTAATTAGTGGTNNCAAATTGATGATCTAACATACAAAAACCCTTGCCTTGGGTAAAAGGCGAAATTTTTTTAAACTATCCGCCGGAGTCTTGCATCAGTCGAGACAGTGAAGGACGGAAAAAATTTTAAAATTATGGCAGACTTAAAAGTATTTGCAGAACAGTTAGTAAGCCTAACAGTAAAAGAAGTAAATGAATTAGTGAAAATTCTGAAGGAAGAATATGGCATCGAGCCTGCGGCTGCTGCCGTTGCTATGGCTGCCGGTCCTGCCGTTGGTGGTGCGGCTCCAGCAGCAGAAGAAAAAACTGCTTTTACTGTAATCCTGAAAGCGGCCGGTGTTAACAAACTAAATGTCGTGAAGATAGTAAAGGACCTCACTGGTTTGGGTTTGAAAGAGGCCAAAGATTTGGTGGACGGTGCTCCCAAGCCGGTTAAGGAAGGGATCAGTAAGGCCGATGCCGATGCAATGGTGACCAAGCTGAAAGAAGCAGGCGCCGAAGTAGACGTTCAGTGATTCCGGAGATCATAATTTATTACCCTGGTTTTAGACCCGGGGTTTAATTTTTTGTGCCAGCGCTAAAGACAAACTTTTATTGTTTATTGCGGATTATTAACTACCTTTGCCCTCCGTTTCAATAAATTAATAAGCAATCGCATGGCTTATGGAGTGATCGCACCTGGATTACCCTTTTCACCCACTTGAGAATCAATTAGTTCTCACCAGCCTTTTGTCTATAGGCGGATTTTGAAATTCGAACATTTAAAAACCGGTTTTAAACAATATGTCTTCTACAAAATTGCAAAACAGGGTCAATTTCGGTAAAATCAAACATCTTGCTGAAACTCCTGACCTTCTCGAAGTACAAATTCAATCTTTCAAAGAATTTTTCCAGCTGGAAACAACATATGACAAACGTAATATTGAAGGTTTGTTCAAGGTATTCAAGGAAAATTTCCCTATTACCGATACGAGGAATATTTTCATGCTTGAGTTCCTGGACTATTTTATCGATCCGCCCCGGTATACGATCGAAGAATGCATGGAGCGAGGGCTGACCTATGCAGTACCTCTAAAGGCCAAGTTACGCTTGAGCTGTAACGATGAGGAGCACGTTGACTTTCAAACCATTGTACAGGATGTGTTTTTAGGAAACATCCCCTATATGACCCCTCGCGGAACTTTTGTTATTAATGGTGC
>PLCH01000101.1 GCA_003135585.1 Chitinophagaceae bacterium | reverse complement strand
ACGCCTAAAGTGCTGGCTTATGTCTATGGAGGCCAGGGATCAATGAATACGCCTTCCTGGTCACCGGATGGTAAAAAAATTGCATTTGTGAGCAATACCGATATGGGGAGCAATTAAGCATCTCTTAATTCCGGTAACTCTTGCGAATGCTNNAAAAATCAATTTAATTCCCAAAAGTCCAGATCGGGAACAGCCAAATAACCTTCGCAGAGATTTCCTTAAAACAACCGGGCTCGTGATTGCAGGATCTATCTTATTGCCAAAATTCACCAGATCATCTTCTCCAAAAAGGATTAAAGACGTCGGAATCCAACTTTATACAGTCAGGAAAGAAATGATCGAAGATCCAATTGCTACTTTGAAAAAGTTAGCAAAAATTGGATTCAAGGAACTCGAATCTGCCCGAAGCGAAAAGGGAAATTATTATGGGCTTAGCCCGTTAGAAATAAAAAAAATTGTGGGTGACCTTGGAATGAAAATACGCAGTGGACATATTCATGTTGATAAGGATTGGAAGAAATCAATTGAGGAGGCAACACAGACTGGCCAGGAATTTATTATCTCTGCTGTTCTGCCATCCCAAGGTCAGACAATTGAACATTATCAAGCGTCTGCTGATGAATTCAACAAATTAGGTGAAGAATGCAAAAAGGCAAACCTTTCATTCGGTTATCATAACCATGAGACTGAATTCGAAACAGTGAATGGACGAGTATTATATGATATTTTATTGGATAGATGCGATCCATCATTAGTAAAAATGGAAATGGACCTGGGATGGGTCGTAGCAGCGGGGCANNATGTTGATTCAACTGGAAAGAAGAGTGTTGAATTTGGCAAAGGGAAGGTAGATATAGTAGGGTTGCTTAAACAGGCCCCAAAAGCAGGACTTAAGCATTTTTTTGTAGAACAGGAGGATTATTCGGTAAATGCTTTTGAAAGCATGGAATATGATTTCAACTACCTCAAGATGCACCCGATTTCTTGAGCAGGAAATTTTAAAAGAAAAGGATTATAAGTAGTTGGGCTTATTTATACTTAAACCGATTAACATATGATCAATTTAGCATTTTTTCGCAATAGACGAGCTTTCATCGGGGCTTCGGCATTTATCTTTTTACTTTTTTATACACTTGCCTGGGACGTCAGTTTTGGTCAGCATCCTGTTGGAATATTTGAGGACCATTTGGATATTGGTAAACCAAAATTGTCCGGTTCAGCAAGTTACGATGAGGCGAGTCAGTCATATAATATTACCGGAGCCGGATCAAACATGTANNCAAACATTTGGTTCAACCGGGATGAATTTCATTTCCTTTATAAAAAGATTAAAGGTGATTTCAGCCTCACAGCAGATTTTGCATTTACAGGGGATACAGTAGGAGCCATTGGCCACCGAAAGATTGGCTGGATGATCCGCGAATCCGTGGATGAAGGGGCGGCAAGCGCAAATTCATGTATCCATATAGATGGACTCGTAGTCCTCCAATGGAGGCCTTATAAAGGGATGTTCATGAGAGATCCCGAAGAAGAGCGCTTCTATCCGAAAAAAAGCGGGCAGACAATCCAATTAGAAAGGATTGGGAAAACAATCACGATGAGAATTGCGCATCCCGGTGAGCCGCTTCAATTTGTTGGCTCCTGCGAAACGGATGCCTTGAATGGTGAAGTTCTTGCCGGAGTTTATATATTATCCCATGATTCCAACGCCATAGCCAGCGCAAAAGTCTGGAATGTCCGAATAGTAAAACCTGTAATACATGAATACACTTCCAATCCCCACGCTGTTATTCCTTCAGTTAACGAGCTACTCGGGAGCAGGCTAGAAATAGTTGATATCGCTGATGGAAACCGAAGAGTTATTCATGAAGCACCGATCCGTTTTGAAGCGCCCAACTGGATGCCTGGTGGGAAGAAATTGCTTTTCAATGAAGGAGGATCTCTGTATACAATTTCTATTGACGGGGGCATACCTGAAAAACTGAATACTGGCTCTGTCAGTAGGAATAATAATGACCACGCTATTTCTTTCGATGGGAAAATGCTGGCCATTAGCAGCCAACGCGAAGGATTATCAGACGGAGGTTCGGCGGTCTACACGGTAGCCTTGGCGGGCGGAGAGCCGCAGCTTATCACCGACGGCACTCCTTCCTACCTTCATGGCTGGCATCCGAACGGGAAAGAGTTGGCAATCGTGGCAAAGCGCGGCGGTAGTAAAATCTTTAATTTGTACAAGGTTTTTTTGATAGACAAAAAGGAAACGCAACTTACCTTCAATACTAAGGGGCATGTAGACGGGCCGGAATATTCCCCGGATGGTAGATACATTTACTACAATGCAAATGTTTCTGGAACCATGCAGATATGGCGCATGAAACCTGACGGTTCCGGAAAAGAGCAGCTCACCTTTGATGAATATCATAATTGGTTCCCCCACATCTCTCCTGACGGAAAATGGATGGTTTTTGTTTCTTTTCCCCCAGATATAGATCCGAATGCTCACCCATCTTACAAGTATGTAATGCTAAGGCTGATGCCATTAGCTTCACCAGGTGCCCCTAAAGCATTAGCATATCTGTATGGAGGAGAGGGAACACTCAATGCGCCATCCTGGTCTTCAGATAGCAAACATATTGCCTTTGTCAGCAATTCAGAACCTGTAAAATAATTTTTCAAAGGAAGTTATGAATGATGTGGTAAAGATGTAAAGGAAAAAGGATTTAAGGCTCAAGCAGAGNNGATGGGGTGAATAAATAGATTTCGATGTAATTCAAAATTAGATTTGTAATACTTTATTTCTTTTGTTGACCATAAATAAAACAATGACTGCTTATGCCAAAGAAAACAATCGGGCGATACAGAATTAGTTCTATGATAATGAGTTTTATCATGTTCTCCTGTGCTGCATTTGCCCAAAAAACGATTACCGGAAAAGTAATCAACAGCACCAGCAAAGAACCCTTGGCCGGTGCTACTGTGCTGGTTAAAGGCACAAAGATTGCAACGCAGACATCCTCTGACGGTACTTTTTCCGTTAAAGCCCCCAAAGACAACAGCATTATTGCAATTTCTGAGATTGGGTTTGAAAATGCACAAATAAATACTGCAGGAAAAACAGATCTAGGGGAGATTTTACTAACGTCTGCTTCCACAACCCTTAACGATGTATTTGTGACTGGTTATACATCCCAAAGAAAGCGGGATATCACCGGATCGGTCTCTGTGGTAAATGTAGCCGACTTGAAACAAACTCCCTCAGGCAGTACGGAGGCTTTATTGCAAGGGCAGGCCTCAGGTGTTACTGTTTTCAGCACAGGTGCGCCCGGTGGGGCCGCGGTTGTACAAATACGCGGGATCACCTCTGCTGGTAACACGGCGCCGCTTGTTATTATTGATGGTGTGCCTGGAAATATGCATGATCTCAACGTAAATGACATCCAGTCCATTCAGGTGTTAAAAGATGCGGGTGCAGCTGCCATTTATGGTGTACGTGGATCCAATGGTGTAATTATCATTACCACAAAAAGAGGTTCCGGCAGTACCAGGGTTTCTTATGATGCCTATTATGGCACTCAAAGGCCACTAAGTAAAAGCTGGGCTCTTGCTACACCCACCCAAACAGGCGTTGCCAAATGGGCGCAAGCTTTTAATGATGGGCTTACTCCGAACGATCCGCAATATGGGAATGGACCAACACCCGTTGTACCCTATTATATAACACCTGCTGGGGCAGCTAAGGGAGCCCCAAATTCAAACCTGTCTGATTATAACCTCTATAGCAATCATATAACCCTGGCTGCTCAGAACGGCAATAATTGGTTTAATGATATCTTTAAACCTGCGCCTATTATGAACCATAATATATCATTAAGCGGGGGGTCCGGCAAATCCTCCTATTTTATGTCATTTAACTACATGGATCAGGAAGGCACATTGATCGAAACAAGTTTAAAGCGTTATTCCATAAGGATCAACTCAACTTTTAGTTTTGCGAATGACCATATCCGCGTTGGGGAAAATGCATTTGCTCTTTACAAGACCAATCCGGGCTATTTTAATGCACCCGGAGTAAATTCCACGAATTCCATCAATAGTTCGTATCAACTTCCCAATATTATCCCGGTGAATGATATTGCAGGCAATTATGCTGGCGGGATTTCAATTGGTCTTGGCAATGCGTCCAATGCGGTGGCAATCCAGGAACGCCAGGCAGATGATATTAATCTGAACTATCAGGTCCATGGGAATGTGTTTGCCGATATTGATTTCTTGAGGCATTTTACCGCCCATACTAGCATAGGTGGGACTGTTGATTATACCTATAAAAATGGATTTGCTACAACACCTTATGAAAATGCTGAAAATAATCATGCAGCCAACTTATATTTAGAAAGTTATGGTTTGAACACCAGCATGATTTGGACCAATACATTAAAATACGGCAACAAAATAGGCAAAAACGAATTCAGCGTACTTGCAGGTAGTGAATATATATATGGTATTGGGAAAGGCTCCCTGACCACCCGGGGTAATTATTATATTACTGACTCAAGCAATTTAACAGTCAGCCCAAATCTTCGAACACTCAATTTTGGGCAGGCTTCCACCCAAACTAATAATTCAACAATTATTGGAGATAACGGGATAGCAACTCCTTACCAGCAAGCATTATTTTCATTATTTGGTAGAGTCGATTATAATTACGACGGCAGATATTTATTTAGTGCCACCATTCGCAGGGATGGTTCTTCAGCATTTACTGCGGCCAAACGATATGGAAACTTCCCATCCCTTACAGCAGGTTGGAGGATTTCACAGGAATCTTTCATGAAAAATATAGATTGGCTGAGTGAACTCAAGATACGAGGTGGTTGGGGCAAATTAGGAACCATAAACAATATCAACCCAACGAATGCCTACACCTTGTATGGGCAGCAGATCAACCAATCCTACTATGATATAAATGGTACCAGCTCCACTCCGACAGCAGGCCTTTACGTTAGCCAATACGGCAACCCCAGTACTTCCTGGGAGCAAGATGTCATGACCAATATTGGGTTTGACCTAACCATTCTAAATAATAAAATTGACTTTAGTCTTGAATGGTATAAAAAATTGATTAGTGGATTATTGACCCGGCCTAGTGCGCCTGGAACCAATGGGGGCGCGTTAGATCCGTTTATCAATTCAGGCAATATCCAAAATACAGGTATTGATATGTCGCTGACATATCACGGGTCTGTAAATAAAGATTTGAAGGTTGATATAACGGGTACGTTCACCTCTTACAATAATAAGGTTGTTAGTCTCCCTCCCGGAACCCTATATTTTGATGAAACTGGTGGTGGACAAACCGTGATCTCAAGATTACAGCCCGGCCATCCAATTGGCGCATTTTTTGGCTATAAGGTGATCGGTTTATTTCAAAGCTGGGATGACGTAAACAAATCCCCTAAACAACAAGATGCCGCACCCGGCCGATTTAAATATGCAGATGTAGACAATAGCGGCCAAATTGACAACAAGGACAGAACCTTCTTTGGTAATCCAAATCCAAAATTTACAGCTGGCCTTAATATCTCGACCAATTATAAAAACTTTGATTTGTATACATTCTTCTATGCTTCCGTTGGTAACGATATCCTAAATGGGGTTAAGTCGTCAACCGATTTTCCTCAGGGGTTTGGCAATCAGATTAGTGAAAACGTGGCTGTCAATTCAGCAAGGCTTGTTAATTCAGCCGGTCAGCCAACTAACTACAAAGACCCGACAGCCCATATTGTCAATTCAGGAACAAATGTTCCCATGCTTGAACAAAGTGCCAACTTCAGTAATTCAGGCGCGTTTAATTCTTATATCATGGAAAGCGGGTCTTTTCTTAGATGCAGGAACCTGACTATTGGGTACAGAATAGTTGCAAATGCCCTCAGGCGCCTGCATTTTGATAACCTGAGGATTTATGTTCAGGCGTTGAACCTTTTTACCATTACCAAATATTCAGGATTGGATCCGCAATTGAACCCTGGGAGCAATACAGTTTTCGGCATTGACGGGGGGGCATATCCGAATAATCAAAAGACCTATAATGTGGGCGTAAATATTACAATCCATTAATTTATTTTATAAATAAAATTTACATGAAA
>PLCH01000037.1 GCA_003135585.1 Chitinophagaceae bacterium | reverse complement strand
CATCCCCCCGAAGGCCGGCATCAACCGGCTGGCAGTGGTTATTAATGGCGACCCGGATACTGTTTTTATGAATGTTGACTATGGCATGGATGGGTTAACGAGATCCAAGGGGAGTAACCCGGTTCCCCTCTATGAGGTTACCACCCATACGCTGGTACAGGAGGGTCAGTTGTATGGGTTTAAAGATTGGGCTATTGATTATTGGGGAGAAGATACCGTTCATAGTACAGCGGAAGCCAAACAAATTCTTGGAGATTCTGCCAATATTGCAAATGATGACAACAGCCTGCAAAAAGTTTTAAAAATTGCGAGATTTATCCTGTTCAGAACTGCCGGAAAAGAAGGGATGCCTTCTGAGGAACTTTCCCGTATGCATCCGCTGAAACAATTGAATTATGTTGAAGCGGACAAATCCAAATTATGGTGTGGTAATTTTTCATCTATTTTTTCTTTTCTTGCCGCCTCCGCCGGCCTGCCTGTCCGTATGGTGTCCTGTGGTCTTTCTGAAGGCAGGTATGCCACCGGAATTCACGTGTTTTGCGAAGTATTTATCAAGGAAGAACAATCCTGGGTTTATGTTGATCTCACCTCCAGGAACCTGCTGGTGAGATACAATAAGAAATGGCTTAACGTGGTTGACATACAAAGATTACTCCGCTACCCGGTGCAGGATACAAGTTTTAAAGCCTGGCATTATGAAAAAGATAGTTTGTACGAAACCCCTTTTTATAAGGTGGCGGATCTGGCCGAATATTATTTTTATCCAAATGCCGTTTTCACTTTTTATTACGGGGATTTTATCAAAATAATGAATCCGGGAAATCTGTTCAGGCGCGGAGAAAAGTTTTTCTATACAAAACCCTATTATGCGCTCTATTCTGATAATTCAAAACTTGTGAATAATGATTTTTACTTAAGGCTTATTACAAATTATCTGCTGGGGTTTTTATTGCTGTATGGTCTTTTTAAAATTACAAAAGGTTTTTACAGATAGCTGAGATTTGTCCGGGGATTCAGGCTGAGGAGGGTTTCGTACATCAACTTTATGGTTTGCTCAATATCACTTTTGTGTAACATCTCAACCGTGGTATGCATATAACGCAGAGGTATGGAGATGAGGACCGAAGGGCAACCTTCGTTGGCATATGCAAATGAATCCGTATCTGTGCCGGTACTGCGGGAAACGGTCCTTAGCTGCACCGGGATTTTCTTTTTTTGCGCAGTATCCTGAACCACGGCCAATAATTTATTATGAACGGCCGGCCCATAGGCCAGGGAAGGCCCTTTTCCGCACACAATATCCCCTTCAATAATCTTGTTTACCATGGGGGTGGCCGTGTCATGAGTGACATCGGTGATGATTGCCACATTGGGCTTAATACGTCGCGCGATCATTTCTGCGCCCCTAAGGCCTACCTCTTCCTGTACTGCGTTCACTATATACAATCCATAGGGGAGTTGTTTTTTATTTTCTTTTAAAAGTCTGGCCGTTTCAGCGATCATAAATCCGCCTATCCGATTGTCAAATGCCCGGCCTACAAAATAATCATAGGCCAGCTCTTCGAATCCCTCCTGGTAGGTGACAACAGCCCCTATATGAATTCCCAGTTCTTCTGTTTCTTTTTTGGTTCTTGCACCGGAATCCAAAAACAAATTTTCTACTTTGGGTTGCGGTTCTTTTGACTCCGGGTTTCCCAAACGGGTATGTATAGCCGGCCAACCGAATACGGCTTTCACCGGTCCTTTTTTCCCGTGTATAAGAACCCGTTGTCCGGGGGCTATCTGGTGATCCACCCCACCATTGCGTTTCAGATACAGTAAGCCTTCCGGGGTAATGTAATTTACAAACCAGCTGATCTCATCTGCATGCGCTTCCAACACAATTTTAAAGGGGGCTTTGGGGTTGATTACCCCCACTACCGTCCCATAGGGGTCTGAGANNCCCACCGCCGTCCCGTAGGGGTCTGAGAAGTTGCTGTGCACATAGGGTTTAAGGTATTCCAGCCATAATTTCTGACCACTGCTTTCAAAACCTACCGGGGATGCGTTGTTTATATAATTTTTGAGAAAATTCAGGGAATGATCTGTAAGAATGGATCTGCTTTTTGTACGGGATTTTGCAATTTTAGCCATGTAGGTGAATTTGAATGTTCAAAAATAGTTAAATCCGGGCCACCAGCATCAACAGACTCGAAAGCATCATCAATCCGTCCAGTACAAAATAATACAGATAGTCAGAAAAATTCTTTTTCGCGTGACTGTACAAGGCTGCCGCAAGTAGACCGGGGATAAGTAAAAGGACAATCGTGTAGAGAGAATAGGAATACCAATAAAGGGAAACATTGACAGCTGCAAAGCCCAGCAGGGATAAAAAGAAAAGGATGTCGATCCCCTTTTCATTGAAATAGGTGATCATGCTGCGGATACCCTCTTTTTTGTCGTCTGCCCTNNGCATATACCAGCAAAAACCTGCTTATCGCAAATAGGGTGAATGGCGGTTTCCAGGATACGCCCGAAACGGCAATGGGCAGGATGGTAGTGGCGTACATCCAGACAAAAGCCAGTAAGATGGTCTTTCCGATGGCAATTCCTTTCAAACTGCGAAAAAAAGTTTGCGGTATTTTTGGCGCCGAATAAAGAAAAGTTACCACGGCCCCGAAAAATATGGCCAGCCAATGTTCCTTCAATAAAAAAAAATAAAAAACAGATCCCGACAATCCAATCAGGTATAAAAACAGGTGCAAGGGTTTATGATGTTGTGTCCAAACAACCCTGCGTTGTGAAGTAACAGATTGGGCAGTCAGGTACCAATGAAAATTATAGCTGCAGACCGTTGAGTAAAATACAAAAAACAGTAAAGGAATATGAGGATGGGAATAAAGCAAAAGATGATAGGTCTGGTAGGCCATCAAAACAGCACACAATGANNGGATATAAAAGCTGCTGAAAAGAAAAAAATCAAAGGCATTCCTCAACGCTGTCAATGTAGGCAGGATTTACTGGAATAATACAACAACTTTGCTGGAAGAAATAGTATCACTTTTGTTCCCGTTCCTGTCTACAACTGCAAACTTAAAAAGAAAAGTGTCGTTTTGCTGATCGCTTTCGTGTAAATAGCTATAATCCAGGGTAAATTCAAATTCGCCCTGGTTTTTATCCGGGAAGCTGGGGATATTATTTACGAGCGTGTCGGTACTGCCGGTACCTGGTGGAAGGGGTTGCTGATTTAACCGATTCCTGATGGCTGTAAAAGTGCCTCCCGAAAGGCTGCCGTTTTTTTGGGTAAATTTTAATTTTGCATCCAAACCCCCGCCTGCGGGGATCAACGAATTGATGGATTCAATGCTAATCTGCGGCTTGGTCTGGAATTTACTTTTATTACAAGAAACCGCTGCTACCAATAGGGTTATGGCAAGGAAAGATCGGATCTTCATGGTGTCGATTTAGTATACGCAAACCTACAAGATTTTATCGAAAAGGGTTACTATTGTGCTATTTTTTGCAATTCATTTACTATTTGATTTCTCTTTTTGGGAATAAGCCCACCCAAACCTAAATTCTAAATTTACACAGATGACCCAGGGATTCCCTGACAAAATTTTTAATGTAAAAGAGGAGGATTTCCCCCGGTTGGCGCTGGATATTTTTAATTTTCAGTATTTGAACAATGATGTTTACAGGTCTTATACGGATGCCCTTGGGGTAAATCCGCAGAATATAAAAAAACCTGCGGAAATTCCGTTTCTGCCCATTGGTTTTTATAAAACCCATACCATACAAACAACATCCTTTGCTCCGGAAATAATTTTTGAAAGCAGCGGGACTTCCCAAACAACCAAAAGTCTGCATTATGTAAGGGAAAGCGGGATATACCGGCGGAGTTTTACGGAAGGATTTGAAAGATTTTACGGACCGGTAATGGATTGGTGCATCATCGGATTGCTGCCTTCCTATCTTGAAAGAACCGGTTCGTCACTGGTTTATATGGTGGAAGAACTTATAAAAAGGGGCAGGCATGAAAAAAGCGGTTTTTATCTCCACGATCATGCGCGGCTGTTTGAGACCTTGCAGCAATTGGAAAAGCAGCAACAGAAAACATTGCTGATCGGGGTGAGTTTTGCGCTTTTGGATTTTTCAGAGAAATTTCGTATGAAATTAAAACACTGCCTTGTTATGGAGACGGGTGGCATGAAAGGTAAAAGAAAAGAGATCGTGCGGCCCGAGATGCATCAGTTGCTGAAAGAAAGCTTTGGCGTAAGTTCTGTACATTCTGAATATGGCATGACGGAACTGCTTTCGCAGGCCTATTCAAAGGCCAACGGGATTTTTGAATCCCCGCCATGGATGAGGGTGATGGTCAGAGATGAAGACGATCCTTTTGATGTCAGGGAAAATGGGGCTGGGATTCTGAATATCATCGACCTGGCAAATATCTGGTCCTGCTCGTTTATCGCCACCGATGATGCCGGCAAAGTTTCCCCGGACGGTAAATTTGAAGTGTTGGGTAGGGTGGACAACAGCGATCTGAGGGGTTGCAATTTACTCCTAACCTGAGGGTGGCCCTATCAGACCCGTGCATTTCACACTGCACTTTTTTTGATTGCTTTCACTTGCTAATTCTATTAACCTTATTGCATTGTACCCGTGTTCCGGTCTTTCTTTTAATGTTGCGCCGTGAAGGAGGGTTTCTGATAAATT
The DNA here is from genome assembly GCA_003135585.1 of Chitinophagaceae bacterium. Taxonomy (GTDB): domain Bacteria; phylum Bacteroidota; class Bacteroidia; order Chitinophagales; family Chitinophagaceae; genus Puia. Next base: position 16,126 of record PLCH01000037.1, on the reverse strand, counting down.
TTTGTAATACCAGCCGAAATTGCCCGGTAAAGAAGGATATTTCTCCCTGATGATTTTCCCTTCTATCGCAGTATGCAGTAATCCCCATTGCTGTTCCGGTTCTTCCCCCCAATGAGGAATAGTAGGCAAGACACCTGTCTTCAGCATTGCCTCCTGCGGATCTTCACCAAATTTGATAAAGGAGCCTTCTGTGTCATGGATCATATAGCGGGGCCCGGGTTCACGAACAAGCATACACGCTTTCAATATTACTTTTGTAAAGCCATAGTCCAGCCGGAGATCAAAATAATCATTGGTTCTTGCATGTGGCCGCTGCAGGCGAACGTGTGCAGTAATCGTTTGGGGTAAACCGAAAAGATATAAAGCCTGGTCAATAAGATGTGAACCAAGATCATATAAAATGCCACTTCCCGGTTTATTTTCTTCCCGCCAGGCATTGGGTTTTTGTTCGGGACGGTAACGGTCATAGTGGGCTTCAAATTCAACTACTTCGCCCAATAATTTTTCTTTCAGCAACTTTTTTATGGTCAGGAAGTCGGCAACATATCTTCTGTTGTGAAATACACTTAGGACAAGGTTGGTCCGGGTGGCGAGCGCTATCAATTTAGTTGCGTCGGAAGACGTAATGGTAAAAGGCTTTTCAAGCACTACATGTTTGCCGGCCAATAAGGCTTTTTGCGCGTAATCAAAGTGGGTGTCGTTGGGTGAGGTAATGACAACAAGATCGATACCCGGGTTACAAACCAGTTCCTCAATTGTTTTGGCGACAGTAATAAATGGATATTTTTCCTTCGAATGATTGTTATGACGTTCCAGTATACTTACCAGTAAGTATTCTTTCATGGTGGTTAGAAATGGAAGGTGCATGACTTGTGCAGCGATTCCATACCCCACTAGTCCGACGCGAATAGGTGTTTGCATGTGGGGGCGAAGTTAAAAAATATGTAATAGATTGATCGGTTTAGCCCTTGCAGTTTTTGAAATACTATGGTTTGGAATAATTCGGGACGATCTTATTTCCAATCTGAAATCAATATTCAGACGTATCTTGCAAATTATTTCTAAAAAAAATGAGAACCGGGTTTTTGTTTTCTTTGGCCCTGATGCTGGTTAACGCTGTTGCTTTATGCCAGGAAACCTGGTCGATTTCCGGCAGAATAACCGATGAAAAATCTCGTCCGCTTTTAGGCGTCTCCCTAAATTTATTAAATAGCAATTTCGGTGTATTCAGTGATAAATCAGGAAATTTTCAAATCACCCATATTCCTGCCGGAAGATATATCCTGCACATCACGGCTGTGGGCTTTGCCTCTGCAGACAGGGTGGTTGTTTCAGAAGGGGGTAGCCAAGAAATAAATGTTGCATTGGCACCGGAAGCCGAGCAACTGGGCGAAGTTGTGGTGACTGCTCAAAAAAAAGAGGAATTGCTGCAACAGGTACCCCTTAGCATTTCTGTGCTTTCTTCGAAACAGATAGAAGAATTCCGTGTCTGGAACTCTAAGGATCTGACAGCCGTCATTCCCAATTTATATTCCTCCAATCCGGGAGATAACAGGAATGTCACTTCCCTAAGGGGAGTGGGATCCACCTCCTATGATCCGGCAATAGCGACCTATATAGACGGGGTCAACCAATTCAGTTTGGATACTTACATTGCTCAATTATATGATATTGAAAGAATTGAAGTTTTGCGCGGCCCTCAGGGAACATTGTACGGTAGAAATGCTATGGGAGGAGTCATTAACATCNNCTACGGGCTTCAGCGGCTTGCCGCTGGGGTCCGGATGCCGATTGCAAAAAATAAACTTTTTATGGGAGTTTCAGGATTGTTTGATTATCTGGATGGCTATTACAGCAACCGGTTCAACAATTCGAGATTTGACAGGCAGCACAGCCTGGCTGGCAATTATTATCTGAAATGGCTGGTCAGTTCCCGGCTAGCCCTCACGCTCAACGTGAAACAGCAGATTAACCGGAATAACGGAGTGTTTCCTTTGGCGGGCAGCCTGAAGGATGCATTTGCCCATCCATTCACCGTAAACCAGAACGCTGTCACAAAAATTATAGATAATATTTTTAACAGTTCCTTATCTGTCAGTTATCACGGCCCAGCTATTGATTTCAGTTCACAGACGGCCTATCAGTCCAATTACCGCTATTACACAGATCCGATTGACGGAGATTTTTCTCCCCTGGATGCTATTACCATCATTGACAATTATGGTAAACCATGGAACAAAGTAAAAGTGTTGACACAGGAATTCCGGTTGACATCGCCGGCTGCTTCTCTTTCACCGGTAAGATGGACGGCGGGAACCTACCTGTTTTACCAGAATAGCCCGAACAAACAAGCTACCCGATTTGGAAAAGATGCCCGTTTTATCGGATCTTCAGATTCCCTTTTTTCGATTATTACCACTTCCAAAAGCCAGAGGACAGGTTTTGCATTTTACGGCCAGGCCACTTATGATCTAAGTGCCAGACTGGAAATCACAGCCGGATTGAGGTATGATTATGAAAATGACAGAATGAATGTTTTGGGAGAATTTCAACATGATCCGAATCCCAATCCTGTTTTTGCAATCCGTCCGGATACTTCTGGCAGTGCCGCATTTAGTGCGATTTCCCCAAAACTGAGTGTTGAATATCATGCAGGTCCGCACAATAATTTATTTGCCGTTTATAGCAGAGGGTTTCGGACCGGCGGATTAACTCAATTGTCATCCGATCCGTCCCAGCCACCCTTGTACGCCTACAAACCGGAATATAGCGATAACATTGAAATTGGTTCAAAGAACAATCTGCTAGATAACAGGCTAAGGCTAAATATTGCTGCCTTCTATACCACGATAACGAATGCACAGGTACCCACCCTTATTTTGCCCGATGCCATTACCGTTACAAAAAATGCAGGTAGGCTTGACAGTAAGGGAATTGAACTGGAACTTGCGGCAACTCCATTAAAAGGTCTCGAAGCCTGTTACAATTTTGGATATACCGACGCAATCTATAAATCTTTAAAATTATCGCAGAACGGAACCGTATCAGATCTGGGCGGCAACCGGCAGATTTTTACGCCGGATATAACTTCCCTGCTGGCCCTGCAATACGGATATGTATTAGGAAGTAAACGGATATTGCAATTAGTGATCAGGGGGGAATGGATTTATTTGGGTCAGCAGTATTTTGATCTTGCCAATGCAATCAAACAAAATCCCTACAGTTTATTCAATGCCCGTTTTGGAATTGCATGNNAAATCTCGGGAATAAAAAATATATTTCCTATGCATATGATTTTGGGGCGGTGCATTTAGGAAACCCCTTCACATTTGGAGCAACCCTTACTGCAAAATTGTGAGGTAAAGAAGAAGCCGACTTTCAAAACCTGTACTTGCCGGGTTTTCCTTCGAAGACCCGGTCCTTGTATTTTTTTACAAATCCGTTTAGATGGCGATTAACCAGTCGTGTTTATTGGTGATGGTTGGGTACCCGTATTTTCTCCAAATGCTGCCCGGCTCCTCCCTGGAAATTAAAAAAGTATGGGGATTCAGAATCCAGGGACGAAAGGACTGTGCCTTTCCTATCCTATTTTTTTTAATTTTTAGGTTATTTGTAGATGAAATATCGATGTTGTCTGATAGTTTTGATTTAAATTGATGCCCCATACATTTATAACATCAAAAACAATAAAATGAAAACCTTACAACATTACCTGCTTTCATTAATCGCATTATTTGGAGTGGTCCTTGCAAATGCGCAAACGGCAGATGAAATAATTGCCAAACACGTGGAGGCTACAGGAGGAAAAGATAAAATTAGCCAGATAAAATCAATTTATATTGAAAGTACTGTCCAGGTTATGGGAAATGATGCACCCAGTACGACAACTATTCTAAACGGAAAAGGATTTAGAAGTGAATCTGAGTTTAACGGGCAGAAAGTAATACAGGTCTATACTGATAAAGGTGGATGGGCAATCAATCCATTTGCAGGCGGGTCGGACGCACAGGCGATGCCTGAAAGTCAGTACAAAGCCGGAAGGGACCAAATATATATCGGTGGCCCCTTATTTGACTATTCTTCCAAAGGATATAAAGTTGAATTGCAGGGAATGGAAAATGTGGGGACTGTAAGTAATTATAAAATAAAATTATTGGCACCGGACAGCTCAGTCACTACTTTTTATATTGACCCCACTACCTATTATATTACAAAAATCGTAAAAAGTACCAGTATGATGGGTCAGGATATGACACTGACCATCTCGCTTTCCAATTACCAGAAAACAGATATTGGATATACTATTCCCTATTCAACCGAGACTAGTTTTGGAGAACAATTCACTTTGGCCGGAACAGTTAAGAAAATTGAGTTCAACAAAGATGTCGATCCAAAGATTTTTGACATGCCCAAATAAAGAAATATATCTCCTCCAGCAACCTTAGCCGGAAAAGATACAGAACAATCAGGAACTAGTTATTTTCTATGTTAGGGAAAACAATTTCATTATACAGGAAAGCCTATAGCGGGCTTACCCCTTCCACCTGGCTGTTATCATGGGTAATGCTGGTTAACCGCAGTGGAACCATGGTCATTCCTTTTATGACCATTTACCTGACCCAGCCTTCCATGGGTTACAGTATTGGAGAGGCGGGTGCCGTGATGGGAATTTTTGGATTGGGCGCTGTTTGCGGGGGATTTATAGGCGGAAGGCTAACTGATAAATTTGGTTTTTATCGCGTTCAGCTTTTTACGCTCTCGGGTGGTGGCCTTCTTTTTTTTCTCCTGGGGCAGATGAAAAGCTTTCCCTTATATGCGGGGTCACATTTGCGCTGAGTTTGGTGAATGAAACTTTTAGGCCCGCAAACTCCACAGCCGTTGCACATTTCAGCAGGGAAGAAAATCGGACCCGTTCTTATTCCCTTAACCGCCTGGCTATTAATCTTGGTTGGCAGTGGGAGGTGCAATAGGAGGAATCCTTGCATCCATCAATTATCACCTGCTTTTTTGGATCGAGACACTTGTCACCCAAACTTGTAGGCTCTTAGGGAGCCAATAGCAATTATTTGTATTTAACCTTGAACCCAAGAATAATTCCGGCAAAAATTAAAGTGATGCCGTTGGCGATGATAATAGGAATATCATTGCTGAAAATCCCATATATAAACCACAGGAAGGTACCCGTAGTAAAAACTGCATACATGGAAAGTGAAATGCCCGAAGTGTTTTTCGTTTTGATGGTTTTCACAGCCTGGGGTAAAAAGGAAATCGTAGTACAGAATGCCGCTGCAAGACCCAGCAGGGTGACTAACTTCATAACATGAACTTTAGGGCTACAAGTTAACAGTATTTTTACCAAAAGATTATTAGCCGTTTTGTTAGAATAGGTCCCTTCTCTTATTTAAAAGGTTGGCAAGCGCTTTGGCCTGTCCCATCCGGAGACTAAAAAACCAGCCAGTCATATAATTGCGGGTATTCCGTACAATTTTGCGTTTAGGTTGACGTTTATTTCATACCTGAATCCAATTATCCATTGAAATTCAATTCGAACCCTTTATGTTACCTAACCTAAACAACCAGCAAGAGCGCGTTGCCGAACAATTCCGGCAAACCGAAAGGTATATCGCCCAGGAAAGCAGAGTAGCTATGCTCAAAATCCAAAGTTGGCAATTTGCCTTAAAAACTCCTGAAGTAGGATTGCATTACCAGCGGGAAGCCGAGGATATGATCAAAAAATCCTTGTTAACATTTGTTCCCAACAGCTATGTTCTCAGTGAAGTAGGGTACTATTTGTGTCCTTCTGAAAATTAACTGAAACTGACGCATTCCTTTAACTCCTTTTCAGTATAAGACATCTTGTATTGTTTCAAGACGTCCTCTGGCACGCCATTCCATTGATTCGGAACATTGCCAAGATATCCTACATCCTTTACGCCAATTTCTGAAGTGTAAAAACCCGTAGCNNTGGCTTTTTTGGGCCAGGCGATTTCATCGACCATCTCCATCTGCTGTTCCTTGCTGCAATCTTTAAAAGGCTTTTCAAAGCGTTTAAGACATTGTATATCAAGCCATCGCAGGCCACCCCGCATTGGAACCTGGTGGCCGGGCATATCCTTTACAATAAATTCGATAAAGTCCGGAACTTTGGCATCGGATGCGCTCCCGCTTATCTCGTCCCTTGGAATAATAATATCTCCCAGAATGCTGATCGTCGCCATTTCTTCAGGTGTAAAGAAGGTCTTCGCGGTCACTTCCCTATAATGCTCCTTTTCTTCGGGCATCCTATTAATATTGCCGGCATTATCGGAATCTCCCGTTTTTTGCCCGGTTTTGGGAGTTTTTTTATCTTCCAGTTTACAGGCTTCCACAAGCACCCCGGATGCAACGGTTCCAACTAAAAGGGCTTTAATAGATTTTCTTCTGTCCATTTTATAAGTTTTTTTTAGCCTATTTCTAAATATTCATTTTTTTCATTTCATCAACAATATAGTCGCTTGTCCTCATGGACAAAGCCAGAATCGTCCAGGTAATATTCTTATCGGCCTGGGAAACGAAGGGACCTCCGTCCACGCAGAATAAATTCTTACAATCATGCGCCTGGCTCCATTTATTGAGCGGTGAGTTTTTCGGGTCATTGCCCATTCTTACGGTTCCCGCTTCGTGTATGATGTTCCCCGGAGCATGGAGTCCATAATTATTTTTGGGGCCATCGTCCCCTCCCCAGGTAGTCACTGCGCCCATTGCATGCAGTATTTCAGAAAAAGTTTCTTTCATATGCTTGGCCTGTTTTATTTCATAATCGGTATAGTCCGTATTGAAACGCAAAACAGGAATTCCATATTTATCAACAACATCCGGGTCAATTTCACAAAGGCTTTCTGCCCTGGCAATGGCTTCTCCTCTTCCTGCCATACCCACATGGGCACCAAAGAAATAACGATAATCTTCCTTCAGGGATGCGCCATAACCACCTGCTTCTTTTTGTGTTCCTTTTATCTTGTAGGTTCCGTTGAGGTTTTCGATGCCCCAGTTAAAGCCATATAAGGGCATACCAAAACCACCTCCATATTCAATATGGTATCCCCGGGGAAAGTCAAGTTTCTTATTGTCGAGCCACCACGGGGTATAAATATGCATGCCTCCAACCCCATCTTCGTTGTATCGCTTGCGGTCGAATAGTTCTGGAATAATGCCTCCCATGTCGGCGCCTGTGGAATCGTGCAAATATTTTCCAACAGCGTTGCTGCTGTTTGCCAGCCCATTTGGGTGTCGCACGGATTTAGAATTGAGCATTAATCTTGCACTCTCACAAGCGCTGGCAGCAAGGACAACCGTCCGTCCCTCCACTTCATATTCCTGCATGTCATCTTTATTGACATAGGAAATTCCTGTGGCCAGACCTTCTTTGTTTGTCAATACTTCCCGGGCCATGGCGTTGGTGACCAGGTCTAGATTTCCGGTTTTCAGGGCTGGTATCACCAACGCTGAGGAGGATGAAAAATCCGCATATATTTTACAACTACGCCCACACTGGGCACAATAAAAACATTGTCCGCGGTCTTTATTTATTTGCTTTGTAAGAATCGATAAGCGGGAAGGAATCACGGGAATTCCAATTCCTGTTGCAGCTTTTTTGATAAACAATTCATGCAGACGCGGCTTTGGTGGAGGAAGAAAAAAACCATCCGGGTCATTTGGTAAACCTTCATTGGTTCCGAACACTCCCAATAATTTATCTATCCTGTCATAATAAGGTTTTACGTCCTCGTACCCTATTGGCCAGTCATCCCCCAGTCCATCTATACTTTTGCGTTTAAAGTCTTTAGGGCCAAACCGCAGGGATATCCTCCCCCAATGATTGGTTCTGCCTCCCAGCATCCGGGCCCGCCACCATTCCCATTTTGTGTTGCCTACATGGGTATAAGGCTCTCCTTCAATTTCCCAGCCCCAATAACAACCATCAAAATCCCCGAAAGGCCGGAATTTTGTGCTTGCCCCACGTCGCGGCGAATCCCATGGGTTTTTTAATTGGTTAGAGTCTGTTTTAGGGTCATACATGGGCCCTGCTTCCAAAAGACAGACCTTTAAACCGGCATTTGCCAATATGTAGGCGGCCATACCGCCGCCCGCACCGGAACCTACAATGACAGCATCGTATTTCATTGGTTGTTTCTTTACCTGCAGATCTCCCATATAACAATTTAAGGAATGAAGAAAATCAAAGTTTAAATTTAAAGTATTTGAAGAGTAGCCTGCAAATATTTTTTACAATTAGAAAAAGATTATGCTGCCGGGAGTGACTCCTGTCAAAATGAAGGTTTGATTTTTTAAAATAATTGTAACCACATGGTGGCTCTTGTCTTCACCGGGTCATCCGTCGGATAGGAGGGGGTCGCAGTTATGATTTCATCGGGTATGATCTTTCTATAACAAAGGTGGCCTGCCCTGTCAGCTTCCATGCCAACTGTAAGAACAAGCATAGAGTTATCCAGTAAATCAAAACTTGTATTAGCGGTTGTAAAACCGGCCGTGGGTTCTCCAAATAATTCTGTATTTGGCAAGCCTTTGAATGCCAGTGCGACCAGTTCTCCCGAGCTTGAAGTGTTTGGTCCTATCAATACAGCGATATATTTTTGAGCTTTTTTGGTTGTATAGGCTTTTCTGCTTACGCTGCATATTACCTTGTTGCCATTCATGGCATTTCCTTCCCGGTAACTTATGGGAGCTTTGGAATTTGATAAAACAAAATATACGCAAAGGGTATTGCCGATAAGCGGACCAATCCCGGCCAGCATCGGCCAGCAATTGCCGCCCTTATTCATCCGGAGGTCAATGATCCATTTGGAAACCCCTTTCTCATCCAGCGTTGCAATCAATTGTTGCAAACTGTCTGCCACCTGTGTGCAAATAACAGGGTTGGTTGTACATACCCAAGGAACAGACAAATAGGCAATATCCTTATCTGCAAAACTGCTTTTTATTTCTCCCATTATTGCGCCCGCTGGAGGCTTTCTTGGCGAGTAGTTTGTATCATTTGTATAGGCAGCCGTTTTAGATACCGGAATAATAAAGCTGTGTCTGGCTTTCATTTTATTAAAACATCCTGCAATAATAGCATAGGAGTCACTACAGGTATTTGCGAGGGCTAATTTTCTTTTTGCCTCGGTCACAAGGCTGTCCCAGACTATCGAATTTTTTTCATAATAGTCTTTTCTCATCAGATTCAAAGCCTGATCGAATAAAAGGACGGCACTGTCCTTTCCCGTTAATTTTGTCGTGTCTGTCGCAAAGTGAAAATCAATGGATGCGAAGGATGGGCTTAGAGGGGTGGTTGCTAGAATTAGTATAATGAATAAAAGCAAACGCATGCGGGTCGTTAATAATTCTAATGTAAAAAAAAGCAACTTATATTTGGAGATGAAAAAATAAAGTAATTCCATACAAAATCCTGCATTTATTCCTTCCTTTACAAAATCTTTCACAGATGAAACCGATTAATTTTGCTTTTTTTTTAATCCTGTTGATAACATTCCCGTTTAATCTCACGGCACAATTAAATACATCCACCGGTAAAACCGATTCCCTGGATAAAGACCGTTTTTTTATTTCCTTTGACCGCGTGAGAATTCATTTTCAAACAAAAGGTGGTGGCCAACCTGTTTTATTATTGCATGGGTTTATTGCCAATGGGAAATCCTGGAAGAATACAGCTTTATATAACGATTTAATCCATTCGGGGTTTACCGTAATTGTACCCGATCTGAGGGGAAATGGTTTATCCGATAAGCCACACAATCCCGAAGCCTATGCGAAGGATGCCGAGGCGAAAGATATGATAGGATTAATGAGAATGCTTGGGTTCAATCAATACAGTGTGGTCGGCTATAGCCGGGGATCTATCATTACTGCAAGATTACTGGTACTCGATAAACGGGTGGCAAAAGCCGTGATGGGAGGAATGGGTGCCGATTTTACCAATCCCGAATGGCCTAGAAGAATCATGTTTTATAAGGCATTGATGGGCGAGCCAGTGAAAGAATTGGAAGCCATGGTAAAAAACGTAAAGTNNACCGCTGGATCAGCTTGCCCTGGCATATCTGCAAAAGGAGCAGCCTTCTACCAGCAAAGAAGAATTAGGAGCCGTAAAACAACCCGTGCTTGTTATATGCGGCGACAAAGATTCTGACAACGGGTCTTCGGAGGAACTTGTAAAATTAATCCCGCATGCAATCCATGCCAATGTTCCCGGCGATCACGGAGGGGCGGTTCGCACGGTAGAATTTTCAGAGGCGGTCATCTCTTTTTTGAAAAAGCAGTAATTTTTAGCGTACCGATGTACTTTAATAGCCAGGAAGAAGAAATAAAATTCTTTCTTTTAGTTCATTCTAAAAACAAATGGCTGGCTTTTATATGATTTAACATATCTGCCATACTGAAACGCGGGAATCCATTTACCACTTCTTCTTATGACGCGCTCAGCTTCTTCTCTCAACCCTCCTTCTTCGGGTCCACTTACTGCGTGTATATTACTTACCCTCCCATCTTTATCAACAATAAATTGTACTCTGACTATTCCTTGTATCCTATTTCTTACCGTCATCTCGGGGTATCTCATTGTCCTTTGCAGAAAATCGTTCCAAGCGCTATTTCCCCCCGGATATTGGGACTCAACCTCAACTTTGTGCAGCGTTAATGTATCCGCTGATTCCTTCAATGTTTTTGATGAATCCTTTTTTACAAAAAGTTTATTCAGACTCTGCGCCATAATACCGATAGGCAGTAAAGAAATGGCAACAACAAAAATTATTTTCATAAATAAGTAAATTTATTTTTTCTTTTCGCCTATTAGTTTCATTTGCATCAATAATATAGTAGGTAATTACAATATAGAGCAAATAATTAAGATGTCGTTATTGCCCGTCTGTTATGTTTCTGCATCGGTTCGACAATCAAAAAGATCAGAAACCATCTTAAATTCTCCAGCTGGATTGTTATCTCTTTCCAAAAAACATAAGGATTCTTTTTGTAAATCTTTGTCAAATTGAATTTTCCCGCAAAAACTACTCGGTTGAGGCATTATTATTGTAAAATTATACTAGTATGAAAAAGTGTATTTATATAATCATATTGATTGCCTCGTTTACAGGTATAGGACCGGTGCAATTTTCAAATAAGGCCGACGCACAGGCTAGCGTGAGTTTCCAGGTTTTTTATGACCAGCTAAGCCCCTACGGGGCCTGGGTGAGTTATCCACAATACGGTTATGTGTGGGTTCCGACTGCAGTCCCACATGGTTTCAGGCCTTATGGAAGCGGCGGACATTGGGTTTACACGCCCGATGGCTGGACCTGGATTTCCAATTACAATTGGGGATGGGCGCCTTTCCACTACGGCAACTGGTTTTATGATGATTCTTATGGATGGATGTGGGCCCCTGGTTATGACTGGGCTCCTGCATGGGTGACCTGGGGAGAATATAACAACAATTATTGCTGGGCACCGATAGGACCTGGAATCAATGCTAGCGTGGGTTATTACCGGGCTCCGGCTTATTATTGGAATTTTGTTCCCCGTGAGCGCATCACTAGTGTTAATATCCACAATTATTATGTAACGAATGTAAACAGGACAACCATCGTTAATAATATTACCGTGATCAACAATGTAAACAGCAGGGGTAGCGGCCCAGGCCATGCAGCTTATGTGAGAGGTCCGGAGCCCCAAAATGTGCAAAAATATACACACACAACAATAAGGCCGTTAACGATTCGTGAAACTTCAAGGCCCGGTGGCGGAAACGTTCAATCAGGTCAACTTGCGATATACCGCCCTACTGTTTCAAGAAGTGCTTCAAATAATTCAAGGCCGGCTCCGGCAAAAGTACAGGACCTTCATGCCCTGAGGCAAGGTGCCCTCCCTGCCAACGCTCATGTGCAAGTGAATACTCAATCAAATAATAACGCGCAGGCAAGAACGCAGTCTTCCAGACCTCAGTCTTCGACTTCCAATCGCCGGTCACAGGATCAGGCCATTGCAAGACCGAATAATTCTAGTCCGCGACCGGTTCAACAACCAAGAACCCAGCAGAGACAGCCGCAATCTTCTGCAAGACCATCGTCAGACCAGGGTAATGCGAGATCCAATAATACTCGTCAGCCGGTTCAACAACCAAGGGTTCAACAAAGGCAGCCACAGGCTCCGGTAAATCGTCCACAGGATCAGGTGACTGCGAGACCTAATAATTTTCATCAGCAACCTGTCCAGCAGCAAAGACCGCAACAAAGACAATCACAAGCGCCAGTGAACAGGCCGCAAGATCAGGTGACTGCAAGGCCTAATAATTTTCATCAGCAAGCTGTCCAACAGCCAAGACCCCAGCAGAGGCAGCAGCAGGCACCGGTGAACCGCCCCGCAGCTCCTGTAAATCGTACACCACAGGCGCCACCCCAGAAGGAAGAACACAGACCATAAGTATTTATCGAACTATTCAAAAGCACGATTGCATAAAAAAATAATGGCAATTGAAATGGATGCTTACCCTAAAATATCATAAGGTGTTTTAAGACAAATTTTTATGGAAACAGCGAAAAGGAGAATCCACATTAAAAGACTTAATGAAAATCTCCATAACAATTGTTGTCTTTTTAATTTTACGGCAGCTCTCATTTTCACAAATACATTCATCCAAAAATAGCGGGCCTTTTTTTTCTAATTGCGATGAGCTTCCACCAAAGTATCCGGGACGACAAAAGGCCATGGCAAAACTTTTTGCTGACAATATGAAATATCCAAAAAGAGCGGATAGTCAAGGAGTAGGCGGCAAAGTAACTATTCAATATAATGTCAACATTTTTGGAAGGACAACTGATATTAAGGTTATAAAAGGAGTCCGTGAAGATCTGAATCAAGAAGCAGTAAGATTAATTCGACTTTTAAAAAATTGGAAACCTGCGACAGTAAATGGAAAAAAAATAAATTTCTGTCGTAGGCAGCCATCATATTTATTGCAGATAAACACATTGGGAAGACGAAAAATTAATAAAAAAAGACATTACAGACTAATTACGAAATTTATGAAATCTGAATAAACTTTATCTTGACCTGTTTGTCTTTTTCCTTCCAATTTTCAGAAAGTTTGGAATTACTAGCCAATGCCCAATAATTCCACTTCAAAAATCAATATACTATTTGGGCCTATCTGAGAACCTGCCTGCCTGTCACCATAACCAAGATCGGCGGGTATGAAAAATCGCCATTTACTTCCCACAGACATAAGCTGCAATCCCTCTGTCCATCCTTTAATCACCCCGTTTAAAGGAAAACTGGCGGGTTTTCCGCGTTTTACAGAACTGTCAAATACTGTTCCGTCAATCAGGCTTCCATGATAATGGCAGGTTACCATACTTATTGCATTAGGTTTTTCACCCGACCCATCAGTTATCACTTCATATTGCAGACCGCTTGGTAAGGAAACAACGCTTGGTTTTTTTTTGTTTGAATCCAGGAATTCTTTACCAGCTTTTAAGTTAGCCGCAGCTTTGTCATTTTTTGCTTGAAATAATTTATCAGCAATTCCCATAATTATTATTTTCGCAAAAATAAACTAATTGCACTATAAAAGAGACATCTATGATACTATAAAGCCAGCTTGGTCAGGTGAATGATTAGGAAGGGGAATGTCCGATAAACAAAAATGCGAGATTTGACAGGAAATGAATGACATCGCAAGAGAGTTCCAGGTTTGAGCGGGCGGCCCGCCGGGCCGAAGGGCAATTTACGGGAACCTAAAAATGCTTCTATTTAAATTTTTGTTGTAATTGTTGGAAAGCCGAAATGAACATTTTGTATTTGTTTTCAGTGTGTGGCCAGCCAATGGTATTATTTTCCAGGAAATATTTTAGCTTATCATTAGCTTTCCGGCAGTCCTCCTCGTCATAAAAAATTAACTTCCATTGTTTGGGGAGTTGATCAAATGGTTTGAGCGTGAATCCATTTCCGTAGATCTTTAAAAGGGTAGGAGTACTTCTTACATCAATAGTGTTTAGTTCATTATCCGATGCCCAGCTAAAGTAGGTTTCCCAAAATTTAAAGTGATTCAGCAGCCTCCCTTTTAATTCAGCATCGCTCTCCTTCCCGGAGGCCGGGATTCGCCATAAATTGTTGTCTTTTGAAAATGGATTTTGATTGCCATTTGNNATTAAGAGCCCTGTTGGGGAGACCGATTTGAATCATGTTTTCTCCCGTATAGTTGAATGAAACATTTGAAGTTTCATTTTTATAGTTTGTAAGTTGAAGCAACTTGTCTTTGAGAACCCATTTTCCATATTCAAAATTCCCAAAATCCTTTGTATAACTACCGTCTTTTTGAAGATTGATAAAACTTGCAGGGGTCAGGGTTGTATCTCTATCGGCCGACGAATCGCTGCTGTAAACATAAAACCATATTTTTTCAATTTGGCTATTTCCAGCGTGGCAACTTATAAATAGTAAGAAAAGTCCCGAAAAACCTAAAAGAATGGTTCTTTTTTGCATCGGTGGCAAAAGTAAAATATCCTCTCTTATTTTTGTTATCTGGCTTCAAAAACAATTCCGCCCGAATAGCTGCCAGGGACCAAACTGATTTAAGGAGGGCCGGACAACCTAAAATACAACGAGGATCATCGCCTTCCTTTGTGCTGATGATGCTCGTTGGCTTGATGGTCAAAGAATTCAAGGTTAATACAGGATTTCCTAAAAAGGAAAAAACTGCTACTTTCTTCATTCACCCGCTACATCCTTGGATCATCTGCGCTGGGACCGTAGCTTCCGGGTATGAGGATGTCCAAAAGTCGAAGAAATACTCCCAGCTGCGCTCTGTGATGGACAATCTGGCAATAGGCCATCCGAATCACCTCTCCTTTGGACGTAGTGCTAAAGATTTCATCCCCATTGCGCAAGGTCCAATTTGGCAATAGTTGTTCGTCGGTTGCCTTTGTCAAATGAGCCTTCCCATCTGACAATGATTTTTCAAAATGGTCCATCAATTCCTTTGAGTTTTTCACATTAAACGGTTTGTATGCGTTCTTGGCAAAATCCAGTTCATCCGTCATCAGTACCATGCTGACCCATGTAGGTAATTCAGCAATATGGGTGGCAAGCCTCTGCAGGGTCATACTTTTTTCATGTGGTTTCCACTCGAATTTGTCATCGGGCACGCGCTCCAGCATTTTGCGGGTTGTTTTAGCTTCCAGCTCCATTTCCTTTAAAAGCATTTGGATCATTGACATAATTATTGATTTAGAATACAAAGAAAGGAGGGCCCACTGACAACCCTATGGCAGTCTACTTTTAATAATTTACCGGAAGCATTTTCATATAGTTGTTAAGCTCTATATGATCGGTTTTTGCGAAAGGAAGTTCTGTGTTTTTCAGCCGGACAATACGGGATACTTTAAAATCGCGATAGTCTTTCCGCATGTGGCACCATGCGATAAGGTGCCAGCTAAATGCATAAAAAATTAGCCCTATGGCTTCTACCTGCCGTTTGCTGGCAGCCTGTATGTTATTAGAATATTCCAACTCTATTATCTGCTTTGAGGCGATGGCATTTTGAAGCATGGATAAATATTCGAAGTTGGGGTAATGGCAGGAAGGTAATTGCAACCTGGTATTATTAGTGAGGATTTCCAGTTTATCCTTTTGTGACGATCGTAAAACAGCTTTTATCTTGTTCAAGCCGCTTGAATAATGGGTTTGAATAGATCTATCGGCAAAACCCGCCACCATTGTTTCCATCAGCAGAAATGCGTTTGCTTCTTCCGAGCTGAAAGACACAGGGGGTAAAAAATACCCCAGAACAATAAAATAACCTTTGTGAGGTTCAAAACTTATTAGTATTCCGGATTCACCCAATGCCTTTATATCCCTGTAAAGCGTGCGGATACTCAATCTAAATTTATCAGCGATTTTTTCAGCAGGAACATATTTTTTTGTCTGCAGTAAAGTTAGTATTCCGAATAGCCTGTCAATACGGTTCATAGTATGATAGGTTTTTATTTTCAAAAAAGTTTAATGGTTCGCAACTTGTTGCGATATTTGTAATAATGATACGGACTTTCAAATACAGGATGTATCCTACTAAAACCCA
>PLCH01000323.1 GCA_003135585.1 Chitinophagaceae bacterium | reverse complement strand
CTATTATACCAAATCAATGAATGAGGCGGTCAGGATTGGTATCCTTTTCCAGGTTGCCGCCAACAGCAAGATGATAGGTCTTTGTTATGAGAAATTACAGGAGTACAGTACTGCCAGGAAATATCTATTAAAGGCATGGCCAATAGCCAGTGAAAGAAATTTTCAAAGGGAAAAACTTGAAATACTACTGGAATTGGTGAACGTAGAAGAAAAAACAAATAATATTCCGCGGGCCTATGCATACCTGAAACAGGCTACCGCAATTAAAGACAGCCTGAACGCCAGTGAATCTAAAAAGACGGTCGCAGAGATTGAGAATAAATACCAGGCAGCTGAAAAGGAAAAAAACATCCTGCAGCTGCAGAAAGACAAACAGATACAGGCACTTTCCCTTAAACAAAGATCAACGCTCAATTATATCCTGATAGGTTCTTTGGCAGTTTTATTGATCGTTGTATTTCTGGGATATCGTACCTTTCTTAACCGCCAGTTATTTGCCAAACAGCAGGATGAATTGCAGCAACAACGGATCCGGGAATTGGAGAAAGACAAACAATTAGTGGCAGTTGATTCCATGCTCAAGGGACAGGAAGAAGAAAGAAGCCGGTTAGCTAAAGATTTACATGATGGCTTAGGTGGGTTGCTTTCTGGAGTAAAATTTTCTTTAAGTAATATGAAAGACAATTTAATTATTACGCCGGACAACATGGCTGTTTTTGAGCGGTCTTTAGATATGCTAGATACCTCTATAAAAGAACTGCGTCGGGTCGCACACAATATGATGCCCGAGATGCTGTCAAAATTCGGTTTGGATGAAGCCCTGAAAGAGTATTGCAACACAATCAATGCTACAAAATTAGTCACTGTTAAATACCAATCTCTCGGAATGGATACCCGGCTGGATAAATCGACAGAGATAATCGTATTCCGGATTGTGCAGGAGTTGCTGAATAATATCATGAAACATGCTGCTGCAACAGAAGCCTTTGTACAATTGATAAAGGAAGATAACCGGTTAAATGTGGTGGTGGAAGATAACGGAAAAGGGTTTGATGCGGTTTTGACGGAAACCAACAAAGGTGCGGGGTGGGTTAATATACGGTCCAGGGTAAATTATTTAAAAGGACAATTGGATATTCATTCTGAAACGGGGAAAGGAACATTGGTAAACATAGAATTCAATGTATAATTATGATCCGTGTATTTATTGTGGATGACCACCCTGTCGTTATTGAAGGTATTCATTCGTTGCTTCAAAATGAGAAAGACATTGAATGGGTTGGGCAGGCTATGACTGCCCAATCCTGCTTAGGTTTTTTTGTAAGCAATACAGCAGATATTGTATTAATGGATATTAGTATGCCGGATATGAGCGGTATCGAATTATGCGCAGTAATGAAAGAAAAGTATCCGGGAATATTTATACTTGGCTTAAGCACATTCAACCAGGGATTGTATATCAAGAAGATGATGGAGAATGGAGCCTCAGGCTTTATACTAAAAAACTCNNGAATTAATTAGCGCAATACATTCAATATATAAGGGAAATATCTTTTTTAACGGGGAAGTAGGTCAGGCCTTGACAGCATATCAAAGATCCTCTATGATAGAATTACCCGTATTAACCCGCCGTGAAAAAGAAATCCTGGAATTGATTGCAGAAGGATACACCAATCCGCAGATTGCCGAAAAAATATTCCTTAGTCAATTCACAGTGGATNNTGGAAGCTCATTTGAAATGAAATTGTCAGGATTTAATCATCCATTGATAATAATAGTAAAAACATGCCTAAGCAATTCTCAGGAATTCCATTCTATTATCTGGTAAAAATTGTCTTTAAAGCTGTCTCCGACCGGTATTATTTTCTTTCCAATATATTTCTCATTGCGCGCAATAGAATCTATATGGGTTAACGATACAATATAGGAACGGTGTACGCGGATAAACTCATCCCCCGGGAGTTTGTGAGCAAATGATTTTAAATTGTTGAGGGTGAGGATAGGATCCGGCTTCCCTTTTAAATAAATCTGGGTATAATCCTTCATTCCCTCGCAAAAAATAATATCCTCAAATCTTACCTTTATGATTTTGTATTCTGATTTCACAAAAACAAAACGTTTGCTTTTGTGGTGCTGAATATAAATGGGGGTGGACAGGTATTCTTTGATCTTATTGATGATTGATAAAAACCTTTCAAAAGACAAAGGTTTGGTCAGGTAACTGAATATATCAATGTCTGTATCTTTTTTTTCCTGTTCCTGTTTACTGGCGATGCAAATAATGATGGGATAGTGCCCCGATTCCTTCAAAAGATAAATAACCCGGCTATCCAGAAGCCGAATATCCCAGAAAATTACATCGATCTTGTGAAGAAGCGCCTGCTGGTACAATTCGGCAGGAGATTCACATCTGCCGGTAAAATTCATTTTTGGTGTTTTTGTTATATAATCCCGTAACACGCCACTCTGCTTGTTATTATTTTCTACGATCATGCAATTCAGGACCATGGCTGAAAACTTTTAAGAATGATTATCGTATGATAATAACAAAAATAAGCGAAAAGGGAGCAATAGATGGGGAAGGACCTGTTAATAGAATACTTTACCCTTCGTATACCATAAATCTCTGTAGGAAAGCATAATGGTAATACTGCCATACCTTTCCTGTATTAGGCCGTTTGACTGACTGCCTTTTATTCCATATTGTAAGGTGAAGGTATAACCAAGACCGCTTCTTTTGGCATTTACGCCAAATCCTATGGTAGCACCCATGTCCGTAATTTGCTGGCCGTAGACATTTAAATAAGAATTACTGTAATACAGGCCAGTTTGGAAATAAGAAGTTTCATAAAAATTATTGTATATATTTTTCTTTTTGGAAACTTCAAATCCGGCAGAAATTCTGTTGCTGTTTTGCAAAGAATAATTGTATCCCGAATATTTCAGGGCCGACCAACCCTGGTATTTGCAATCAGCCACAAACGTATATTTCTTATTTTTCGTTAAAGAAATACCCACACCATAGGAGACAGGCAACGAAAAATTATGCTGAAGCTGGGGTTGATTATATAATTGTGAGGAATCCGCTGCAAGTATAATAATGGAATATTGTGGGTACAAGTCTGTTTTATTTGCAAAAGTTGCACCAATCGAAAAATCCCATTTTTTGTTCAATTTGCCATAATATTGAAGTCCATAATCAAAGTATAAATTACCGTAATCAGTACTTTTATTGGTCGATATATAGGAATTGGTACTCTGAAGAATTGTCTTTTGCGAAATAGATCCGAACAAATAAGACGCGTCGATACCAAGTGAAAGATGATTGAAAAATTCATAGGAATTAGCCATAAAAACTCGATGGAGACCACCAAAACCCTGGGAATATGAATTGGCAGTTTCCCCATTGGTTCCTAGTACGGGTTGAGGGGCATTAAATTCATAATTTTCGGAGCTATAGGGAACAAGCCCCACGCTTGTCCCCAGGTGCCTTGTCACTTTAGTCCCTATAACAAATCTTTTAAAAGTGATGTCGGTGGAATTATTGTTCAAAGGATCTATTGGCGTCCCGTAATACCCGGTGTATTTACCCCGAGTACCAATTTCACCGACAAAAAATTGGTTATCCAATGCGCTGAAGGAAGCCGGGTTATTATTGATCAGATTGCGGTTTGATCTGTAAGCTATTCCCGTATTGGACAATCCTGAAGTCCGGTTAAAATAGTTATCCTCTATATCTCCGATTCCGATAATTGAATAGGGTGAATTATTCGTTTGGCCATTCATTGCCGTTGCCGAAATCAACAAAGTTATAACCAGAAGTATTTTCATTAAATTACTATTAACCTTTATTAGCTGCTTAGGATCCATGAAATTTTTAAAAAAAGGAAGCATAATAGATTTTCAAAACTATATTGGTTTTCTTGTTGAGTTTGTCCCCGATAATTACCCTATTGACAGTTGTATTGTTTGCAGGCGATGGGATTACAAGCATTAGTCCTGTCTGGCTGTTGACCACCTCCCCCAAAAGAATCTGCTGCCTGATGTAATTTGTTAGATCGTATGTGTAAGCGGTATTGGCCCCGTAAATATAATCTGTTACCAGGCTACCGCTGCTCGCGATCGGGGACCCCAGTAGGTTATTTTGATCGGTTGTATATAGCTGAAGCTGTGCCGGCAAGGCAAAGCTAGGGCTATAGGATCCCAGAAGAGGTTTGACGATTAACACCGCTTTCAGGACACTCAAATAATCAGGGAACTGGGCAAGTTTCCAGAGAGTGGGGAACTTAATCTTGGTCTCTATTCCTGTTATCGATTGAATATAAGAAACATTATTAGTTGCTGTCGAAGGTATTTCAAGGTTGGAACCGTTCAAAGCGGAAAGTGCCGTACCAGATCTGTTAAACCATATATGGTTGAATTGATCAGCTTTGTTATCAATCTGAAAATCTGCGAACCTGTAATTTATAAAGACACCGGGCTCATGATAATATAATCGCATAATCACGCTGTCTCGAAACCCATAAACAGCCCCAAGACTATTTGAGTCGGGGGAAATATAAAGGCCTTTAAAATATGCAAGAAAAGAATTGGGGTTTATTACCGTATCCGATTTATTCAGCAGCATCTCGAAAATTTCAAGACCCCTCTTATCGGATAACCTTATTTTAAGTGAATCATTCGCAAGTTGTGAGGTAAAAGGCATACTGGGACTGACGGATGCATCAGCTGATCCAAGAGGAACTGGATCATAAGGTAAGCTCGAGATATTATAAAACGAGAATTGTGCTGGAGGCAATTGTATAATAGAGGAAAGCTGGCT
>PLCH01000379.1 GCA_003135585.1 Chitinophagaceae bacterium | reverse complement strand
TAATGAACCTTACCTACAATCTGTTCCGGCTAGTGCAATTCAATGTCGCATTGAGTAAATGAAAGAAGAAAGGGGAGAAATCCCTTCAAAAAAGGATAGAAATTTGAAAATAAGGATATCCCTTCATCAAGAAGTTGACAAATACGATTTATAAACAGAAAATCTGATCAATTAACTGAGGAAAGGAAAATCAATATTTTAAAACCGAGTAAATAGAGATGCCCTTAATTTATTCTTTGCGTGTAAATGGGTATACTTGCCTTATTTAAAATAAAAGCAGGAGATTGATTATGGTACAATCAGGTGAAGCAATTACAAATGTTCGTACGGGACAAAGGATGGTTTTTCGTAAAACAGGTAGGGAAACGAACGGAACTTTATTAGAGATCGAATGTTTCAACCCACCCTCAGGTGTGAAAGAACCGGAGCATATTCACCAGAACAGGAAAGTATTTGCGAGGTTATTTCAGGTAAGCTTCATTTTCAGGTTAATGGCAAAATGCGAATAGTACTACCAGGGGAAGTTATTATAATTCCTGCTGGCATTCCACATTATTTCTGGAATGAAGGTGATACAGAAGCACATCACATACAGAGGTTTAAGCCTTCATTGAATATTGATACTTTTTTTAGAACATATTTTGCTTTAGCAAGAGAAGATAAACTCAATAAAAAAGGGTTACCAAATTTATTTCTCATTTCTCTTGTTTCGCTAAATCACCAAAATGAAATTCGTTTGGTTAAACCACCTTGGGCTTTACAAAAAATTATCTTTAGTTTACTTGCTCCCATAGGTAAGCTATTAGGCTATAAAGCAGCCTATGAATAATTTATTCCATCTATTAGCGAATTATTTTAAGGTATTATATTTTGAAAAAAATAAGCCGACAAAGCGTTTTCAAAAATTGCTGAAACATACGAGTGACTTAATGGGAATTTCACTGGCAGACCTTTTTTGATTTTGAGTTTTAATTGTTGATTTCCAGAACATTTAGAGCTTACAATTCCCTATAATTGAGTATATTTGTAATGGCAATACCAGCATAGGATGCAGCTTACACAGTGCATAAAATATCTTTTTATTTATTAGATTTATTAGAAAGAATTACTTAGCTTTTATTCATTTCCTCCCAGAGTTGATACAAGTTGGCAAGTTGTTAATACTCTAGATCCGGTAATCATTAAATTCTCGAATGATTCCAATTTTTCTTTCTCGAACAATTACCGCTGGAAAATGGAAGATTATGATCGGTATCTACAAATTGATTCTTTAGATTTTCGGATTTACGCCACCATCCCCCCCTCCTCGGGAGATTTTCCACATTACCCTTCAGTTTTTGTCAAGAAAATTTCTCCTTATGAAATTAGACTTACCTATATGGGAATAGACGCGGGAGAAGAANNGAAGAAAAGTATGTATACGTAGGCTTATATTAACGGAAGAGTTTGCGAAGGGCGCATGAAAAATATGATCCAGCGATGGATCAGAGGTTTTATTTTATAGTACCCGAAAAGGAATGATGTTTATCTCGGATGGCCTGCACTCTGCGAAGAGCCCAGCGCAAGGCGCCAATCCAATATTTTAATTGGCAGGCATGATTCAGGCAGATTTAAATCTGATAATACGGAACGCATTCATGATCCGCATGATTTGGAAGGCTGGGTCGAATTCAAACCATTTTCTTGCAAAGTTAGCGTTCGTTTTATTTTTATGGTGATTGTTCTGAAATAATTCACCCATCAAAAATAATCCAAAGGGCTCTGTATTTTTTGAATGATCTCCATTATCAAAATTGGAATATCCGTATTTGTGTCCACACCAATTAACAATGGCACCCTGTATCGGCCCTATTAAAAAATGGACGGGCAGTAATAAAAACCACCAAAGACTTGGAGCAAAATATACATAAAAGAGTATATAAAAAATACCAAAAGAAATGCGAACCAACATATTATCCCCGATCTTATCTAATTTTTCCCAGGCGGGAAGGTATTCTTTTGTGAATTGAGGATCTGGTAAATTTTTCTTATGCAAAATATCATTATATATAAGCCGCGTATGCCACATCATATGCCAGACATCTTTGAAAAAATACGGTGAATGCGGATCTTTTTCTGTATCGCTGTAAACATGATGCATTCTATGCATAATCGCATAAGAACGGGGGATCAGATAGGATGAACCCTGGGTGATCCATGTAAGAAAATAAAATAACTTCTCTCTTTTCCTCCCAGTTGTATACATCTGGTGAGAGGCATACCGATGGAGGAAAAAAGTATGAAAAAAGAGAGATAAGAACCAATGTGCAAAAAAGAATATTAGAATGGCTGTCATTAAAATTAGGTTTCAAAATTTCCGCAAAGGTACGACCTCTTAGCCCAATTTAGGGAAGTTTTTTATTGTGTCGAAAATTTAACATTTCTTAATTCAAGCAGGTTCAGGCCATTAGGTTTAAATCCTTGTATATCTTTATTTACTAGTCGAATTACTTCATCATACCACAAGGGTATTACCGGTGCGTCGTCTATCATTATTTGGTCCATCTGGCGATACAAAAAATATCTTAAGGAATCACTGGTTTCTAACAAAGCCTTTTCATATAAACGATCAAAGACAGGATTATCGTATCTGGTATAATTTGGAGGCGCGGGATTTTTTGAATAAAAAACGCTCAGGAAATTTTCTGCATCCGGATAATCAGCGATCCAGCTGCCTCTGAAAAATAGGGCCTGGGATTTCGCCGTTTCTTCCAACAAAAGGNNTTTCTGCACAACCTCTACCTTTATTTTCAACCCGATCTCTTCCAGTTCTTTGGATATAAAACTTCCAAAATCGGCGTAAATGGGAACCGTAAGTAATTTGATCTCCTGAATGCCTCTTCCGTCTTCGAATCCTGCCTCTGACAATAATCGCCTTGCTTTGGCCTGATCGAAATGATATCCCTTCACAAGTGAAGAATCAAAAGAGGGCAAACCAGCCGGCACAAAACCACTCTCTGCAGGTATACCAATAGAATTCCGCAGATAGGTCATCATCTTTCGGCGGTCAAAGCCATAATTAATTGCCTGCCTGACTTTTTTCGATCTCAAGGGGGAATTTTNNTGACCACAAGAATTCCAAGATATTCTGTAGTCAGCTGGGGGAATTTTGACAATACTATTCTTCCCTTCCATTCGGTTTTAAGTTCTCCCATCTTGCTAAGTACCTCGTCTTTAAAAGAAGCATCAATATCGTTTACAAAGTCGAGTTGTCCCTGTTGAAATAATAAAAATTCTGTCGCTTTATTATCAAAAAAACTGATTTTGACAGCATCGAGGTAAGGTAAACGGTTGTTGTTGCTATCTTTTTCAAAATAGTTTTCATTTTTTAATAAAATCAAATCCTGTCCTTCCTCCCAGGACTTGAAGGCAAAGGGCCCTGTACCACAGGGATGATTGCGGAAATCCTTTCCATAATTCCTGACCACTTCCTGGGGAACGACCGAACAATATTGCATACTTAACAAACCCAGAATGGGTTGGAATGGTCTTGTCAGGCTTATTAAAAAAGTTGAATCGTCTAAGGCTTTGAATCCATCCGCTTCATTTATTCTCCCGTTAAAGATCCAGGCGCCACTGCTCGCTGTATTTTTATCAATAATCCGTTTAAAACTATATTCAACATCCTTGGCGATCATTTTTCTTCCTTTACCCAGCGGAAAAGCAGCATTATCCTGAAAAAAAACGTCCGTGCGTAAATGAAAAATATAGGACAACCTGTCTTCAGAAACTTCCCAGTTTTTTGCAAGAGATGGAACGATCCTTAGATGGTTATCTGTTTCAACCAGCGTGTTGTAAATCTGGTGGACCGCCCAAATGATGGATTGGTTTTTGGCAAAAGCGGGATCTAAGGTGGCTATCCCGGTTTGTTCGTTGTATCGAAAAACCATTTCATTTTTTGTAGGGGATGACCCGCAGGCCATTAGCCAAAAAATGACTGTTAAACCGACCGTGTATTTAATAAAAAAAATTGATGAATATT
The DNA here is from genome assembly GCA_003135585.1 of Chitinophagaceae bacterium. Lineage (GTDB taxonomy): Bacteria > Bacteroidota > Bacteroidia > Chitinophagales > Chitinophagaceae > Puia. The sequence goes on along the minus strand of PLCH01000379.1, from coordinate 204 downwards.
TAGCTAATTTCATTTTTCTGCTGGCAAATCTAAATTTAACTGATGAAACGCATATCGATTTTAATAATTAGTTTTTCAACACTTTTATGGCAGGCCTGCACTGCCCAACAGCCCGGGGAAAAAAGAAAATTTACCCATGCGGATACCTTGCGGGGTTCGATTACGCCTGAGAGAGAATGGTGGGATGTAATTCATTACTCCATT
>PLCH01000621.1 GCA_003135585.1 Chitinophagaceae bacterium | reverse complement strand
ACCAGGAGCTTCACAAAATTGGAGTGAATCTCAACCAGGCTGTTCACAAGCTCAATACCGGAGAAATACCTTCTGACTTTCGAAGTATTCTTCTGCAATTACTAGCTAAAAAAAATGAAATCATTCAACTTTTAATCTATGACAGCAAACCAGATTAAGGGTAAGGGATTTGGCGGGGCCTTGGGTTATAACCTGGAAAAAATGAATCGCGAGCTCGCTGAAATGCTCGATACCAATTTTGCAAATGTGGCACAAAAAAGTATCCTGCAGGAAGTGGGAATGATCCGTTCACTCCGGCCAAACTTACAAAAATACTTTTATCACACGTCCATCAACTTCCCTCCGGATGAAGACCTGTCCAACGAAAAAATGGTCAGCATCGCCAGGAATTACCTTGTCCAAAATGGATTTAATCAGCACCAATATATCCTTTTTCGCCACTATGACGCAGACCATCCACACCTCCATCTCTTAGTGAACCGTATTGGTTTTGATGGCCGGGTTGTTTCCGATAGCCAGGATTATGCCCGGAGTGAACAGATCCTAAGGGGGCTTGAAATAAAATATCGATTAACCCGGGTCATATCCAGCAAACAAGCCCTTGAACGGGCGATGACTAAGAATGAGCTGGAGATGATGAAGCGGACCGGGGAGCCATCCACCAAGATGAAGCTCCAGGTCTTAGTTAAACTCATGTTAGAACAAAACCCGACCGTGAAGGGATTCATAGGTTCCCTTAAAGAGAGAGGCATTAGTTTGCAATTCAATCAGGCTTCAACGGGTTTTGTAAGTGGTGTTTCCTACGAATATGAGGGCATGGTATTTAAGGGCTCCCACCTTGGGAATGCATATAAATGGCCAACCATTAAAAACATAATTAATTATGAACAAGAAAGAGATCGTGCAACAATTTACAAAGCAAACCTTGGAACAAAATCCAGCCATTCNNCCAGGAAATCCAGACATGGCACAGCAAAAGCGAGGTCAAGCATTACGAGGAAGAACACAAAATCAAACGCAACCTGGAACTGCAGTACACGGAGTTGTCTCACCTGGCTCAAAACATCCGGTTTCAGTTAAAGGAAGCGGAATTAAACCTAAAGGAGATGCAAGTTCAGCTCAGAGTAAATCGGAAGTGGCAAGCCAGCCGGCCATTCTGGATAGCCATCTTATCCGGGATCTTTTCCGCCCTGATCACCACGATAGCAGTGATGATATGGCTCAGGAGGTGAATTTCCGAAAGAAAAGGCGGCGAGGACGATGAAAAAAAGTTGCCACCCCTTCAAATTCTGAAGGGGTGATATTCGGTTTTTTGAAGAAACTCTGAGTAATTTTGATTTTGATAAAGTGAAAATGAAAAGTAATGGTATGGAAAAATCAAATCAATATCAACCTGCAGACTCCGGTTATCCCAAGGTCCATCCTTATCAGCTGATTACCGGCCAGGATTTGGAGCGGTTCAGGCAAAGGCTGGTTATTGAGCTTACCGATGTTATCAAAGCTCAACTGCATATAACGCCAAAGAAATGGCTTAAGTCCCATGAAGTGCGCAACCTCTTGAAGATATCACCTGGAACACTTCAGCACTTAAAAAACACAGGAGAAATTCCCTATTCAAAAATCGGCGGAAGTCATTATTATGATTATGAAATAATTCAAAAATTATTGCAAACTGGTGAAGGGGGGCGCGAAATAATTTGAAGCAATCAAACTTATTAAAATTCCAATTTGATATATCGTCTTACAGGCCGATGTGATGTTTTGGGTATTATCCCTTATCATTATTTCGCTAATGTGTTATTGGCGGCGAGCTACAAAATTATGGGCGGATAGTATTATCCCGATTGGAACACCAATCAATGGGTTCTATAGTCGTATTCTTACTTCTGACGACTCTGAATGGAGACAAATCAACTTATAACAGATCATTTGCTAAAAGAATGATAGTAGGTATGATTTTAGAATTACCTTACGCTTACCCTTACCTTCCAATATGTCGGTAGAGAAAGGTGAATGAGATTACTTAAGGAAATAATTACCATTTTGTGTCTTTTTATCACCACAAAAGCATTTAATCAAACCCCGCAGGTTTATAGTATTGATACGCTAGCTGGACAATTTTTAAAAAATGTTCGAACCGATAAAAGGGTAAAACTGTTTGTCCAAACAGATAAATGGTTCTACATCGCAGGGGAAGAGATGAGGTTTCGGGCCTATTGTATCAATGCCGTTTCCCATAGAATCTCCCGCCAAGATAAAACGATATTTGTTGATCTCGTCAATGACAAGGATAGTGTTATCAGCCAATTGCTATTGAATAATGAACAGTTAAGACTGGAAGGAAATATCTTATTGCCTGGCCGCCTAAATGAAGGATATTATTGGCTTCGGGCATATACCTGGCAAATGCTCAATCAGGACAGCAGCAACCTTTATGTTCAACCTGTTTATATAATTAATCCAAAAGCTGCTGGTTTGATAAGTGATGGCCCACAAAAACAAGCAATTAAAGATAATCCATCAGATTCAAGCCAACCCGAATTGATATTTTATCCCGAGGGAGGCGCCCTGGTCGCGGGAACCAATTCAGTTGTAGCATTCCGATGCCTGGATAAAAATGGCAAGCCCCTTGAAGTTTCGGGATATGTTAAGGACGGCTGGGATTCTTTAGTTACAACTTTTAACACAAGTTTGCCCGGGCTTGGTAAGTTCAATTTTTTTGTCTGGAAATCCAGAAAATATACTGCTTATTTAAAATGGAAGGAGAAAGTTGTAGCGTTTCCTCTTCCGCCGGTAGATCAATTTGCGAGCCAGTTATCAGTTACCGGCCAAAATGATAATTCCTTTCGCGTAAAATTATCCTTAGGTGATTCATTATACAAAAGAAATAAACCCACTTATTTGCTTGCCGTGAGCCGAGACAGTTTATGCTTTGCAGCCTTGGGGACAGATATGTATGAAGTTATTGTTCCGAAAAGAAATTTTCCGTACGGTAAGGCGTTTCTCCTTCTATTTGATGAAAATCAACGGATAGTTAGCGAGCGGAGTATTTTTATTGACAGGAACAACCCTACAGTTAATATCCGGCCTGATAGGGAAGTATACGGAGCAAGAGAAAAAGCAACGCTTGATATTACTATTGCAGATTCTAATAACCGTCCCCCAGTTACTCTATTTTCTCTGGCTGTGAGCAATGATTCA
>PLCH01000500.1 GCA_003135585.1 Chitinophagaceae bacterium | reverse complement strand
TTGATAAATAAATATACGGCTTTGAATAAACATAAGTAAAAGTACAAAAGCACTATGATCCGGTTTTTGCTGAATATCATGATTGGCTTTCTTCTTATTCATAAAATTTCATGCGGTTATGAAAAGGAAAATAGTGATGATGGTTCTACATATGATCTCATAAATCCCCTGATTGTTAAATTACCTGGAGAGCTGGATAAAATATCCGGCATTTGTTTTTATCCAAAAGACACTGCCATCTTTGCCGTATGCAATGAGTCGGGAAGACTCTTTAAAATAAGAATTAGTGACAAGGTTATTATTTCCACTTGGAAACTTTCGGAGAGCCGGAATTTTCAGGACGTGGTTTTAAAAGACAGCAATTTTTACGTCTTAAGCAAAAGAGATTTTGTTTTAAAGTTTACATTTCAGAAAAACAATTTACCAAGGCAGGAATTGAGGTTTCCCAGCCCGGATACTAATGGATACAAAAGCATGTTTCTTGATGATAAGTCTAGGGTTTTGAAAGTCCTTTGTTATGACAAGAGCCATGAAAATAAACACCTGAAACTTTCCGGTTTCAGTATCGATACACATTCGGAGAAAATTTCTGATTCCTTATTTTCTCCTGTGAAAACATATGGTTTGGCGGATTCCGGACTCTCCACATTCAGGCCATCTGCAGCAGCAATAAACCCCTTAACCAAGGAATTATTTATTCTTTCTTCGGCAAATAAGATGCTCGTTGTGGCTGACCGGGATGGAGGGGTGAAGAAATGCTTCCTCTTCTCCCCTACTGTATACAGCAAACCAGGAGGAATTTGCTTCACCCCCTGGGGTGATATGATAATTTCAAATGAATCCGTCAGCATAGACCCGGCAGACCTTCTGATCTTTAAAATAAGAAATAGCCAGCAATGATAAAATACGCATCCGTTTATATTGGGATCTTATTGTTTTTAGCCGCCCATGGTTACGCACAGAACGATTCAATTCTCAGCCGGATAGTCCTCATCGGGGATGCAGGGGAGTTACTCGGTAAAAAGAATGCAGTCGTGGAGGCAGTCAGAAAAACAGTGCCTCTTGATAAAAAAACTACTATTCTCTTCCTGGGAGATAATGCCTACCCAAACGGGTTGCCGGATGAATTTAATAGTACCTATAATGACTTAAAATCCATCCTTGACACCCAGATTACCATTGGCCGCGGTACGGATGCAAAAATAATCATGGTGCCTGGGAACCATGATTGGGACAACGGATCGGCGGCAGGATATGAATATATACTCCGTGAAGGCAACTACGTGAACTCTTCAGGTTTGAAAAATGTATTTTTTTATCCCGAATCAGGTTGTCCGGGACCGGTGGAAGTATCCATCGGCAAGGATATCACCTTAATACTATTTGACAGTCAATGGTGGCTGACCAGACAAGACAAACCCGGAATCGAATCGGATTGTGAGTTTAAAACTGAGGACGAAGTGCTTACCGCCATTGGCGATATCGTAAAAAAGAATTTTAAAAAATTAATAATATTCGCCTGCCATCACCCTTTTAAAAGTAACGGAATACACGGCGGTTATTATGGCCTCAAACAGCATATTTTCCCTTTTACAGATCTGAATAGAAACCTCTACATCCCTTTGCCCCTGATTGGGTCCATTTATCCTATCAGCAGGAGTGTTTTTGGAAGCCCTCAGGATTTGAAGTTCCCTACGTATTTTAATATGGTCACCAAAATTCAGGAGGTAACCAAAGTGCATCCCCATGTTATCTTCGTTGCGGGCCACGATCATGGGCTACAATTAATAAAGGATAGTAANNCAGTTGAAAAGAGCAAATTGTCCAAATTTGTTGACCAGGCACTTGGATTTGCGACGCTGGAGGTATTTAGCAATAAAATTGTCAGGGCAAATTTTTTCACTCTGCGCAAAGATTCCGTTTTATTAAGTTACAGTGATACCATATTGGATTTTTCGAAATTGCCACCCCTTGCTTTGGATACAGCCACCACAGTTGTATCCAAGTTTAAAGACAGTATCAGCGTTCCTGCAAGCAATTTGTATAAGAACCCTTCGGGCCTGCGCTCCTTACTGATCGGGAAAAATTACCGGGCTGAATGGTCAGTCCCTGTAATGATGAAGGTATTCAACCTCAATACTGAGAAAGGGGGTTTTGTCATAGAGAGCCTAGGCGGCGGAAAACAAACCAAGACGCTCACTCTTAGAGACAGGCAGGGAAATAAATGGGTCTTACGAACAATTGATAAAGACCCGGAAAAGGCGCTGCCCCCGGATTTGAGATTGGCCGTAGCAAAAGACATAACGCAGGATCTTATTTCTGCCTCCCACCCCTATGCGGCACTTACCATACCTCCGATGTCCTCGGCTGCCGGAATTACTGAGGCCGCCCCGGAATATTTTTTTGTTCCCAACGATTATTCTTTTGGGGATTACAGGACGGTTTTTGCAAACAAAGTGTGCATGCTGGAGCCAAAAGATCCCACCTACGACGGATCCGATACCAAGGGCACCGATAAGGTGATCAATAAATTATATGAGGATAACCAACGAAAGGTGGATCAAAAGGCAGTTTTGAACGCCCGTTTGCTGGATATGATGATTGGAGATTGGGACCGGCATTTTGAGCAATGGAAATGGGGAACTGCAGATAGCGGCAAGGGAAAAATATACTACCCTGTCCCAAAAGACAGGGACCAGGCTTACTTTTATTCCGATGGCCTGATTATAAAATTTGTATCGCGCAGAATAATGCCCTTTGCAAAGGGCTTCAGAAAGGATATACCAAAAATCAATGAATGGAATTTCAGTGCCAAGGACTTCGACAGGTTTTTTCTTACCCACTTGTCGAAAGAGGACTGGCAGGAGGTTGTCAGCAAATTTGTACAGCACGAAAATGACAGTGTGATAGAGGAAGCCATGCGGCTGTTTCCACCGGAAATTAATACAATGGACAAGTCCTTGGTGGCCCAAAAGCTCAGGAGCAGAAGGGATTTATTAAAAACAAAAGCACTGGATTATTACGACTTTCTTGCCAAACAGGTAAACCTTCTTGGCAGCAACATGGATGAATATTTTAGAATATCAGGAAATGAAAAATCAGGACTTGATATTGAAGTCTTCGCAAAAACGGATCATCCGGATAGCCATGCACTTTTATAGGCNNACAGGCGAAGTTTTCTGCCAAAGGCTACCAGGGAAATCAGGCTCTATGGTTTGGGGGGCAATGACATATTTACCGTAGAAAAAAATGCAAAATCCAGGATAAAACTGAGTTTGATTGGAGGAAAAGGAACCGACAGCTTTTATGTAAAGAGCAGGTTGAAGACCTACATTTATGATTATGCCAAGGAAAACAATTTTTTGGACAAGGGGCCCCGAACCAAAGTTTATCTCCAAAATGATGCAGAAGCCAACAGTTTTAGTTTAAAGGAGTTCACTTATAACGTCAAAAAAATCCCCAACCTGGCGGTGGGGTTTAATCCGGATGATGGATTTCTGGTAGGTGGTGGATTGTTGCTGCGAAACTTTAGCTTCCTCAAAAAACCCTTTTCTTCCGAACAGCGGTTCACCGGATTATTTGCACTGACGCACCGGGCCTTTCAATTTCGTTATGCTGGCACTTTTATCAATGTTTTCAGAAAAACAGATGTATTGGTCGATGCCTTTATTGCCGATCCTGCACGTAATTATTTTTATGGGTTTGGCAATTCAACAAAAATGGAACCCGGAACCAAGCCAAAGTTTTACAGGGTGAGTTATAAGTATCTGGATGGGGATATCCTTTTCAGAAAAAAACCTTTTAATATTCTAAGCATCATGGCGGGGCCCTCCTTTTATCAATATTGGAACAAATACCCTCCCAATAAAGATTATGTTCTCGGAGCTCCTTATCTAGTAAAACTTGATTCCGCCAATATTTATAGGCGAAAGGATTATCTGGGAGGCAAGGCGGTGGTAATTGTTAATAATTTGAATAGCGAAGTGTTTCCAACAAGGGGGGTATTGTGGAATACAGAATTTACTGCTCTGGGACCCCTGACAAAACAGACAAACTCTCTTACAAAATTACGATCTGATATGACTGTGTATGCAAGCCTCAGCGATCCCGCCAAGGTTGTTGCAGTTTTGCATTTGGGGGCTGGCCATATATTTAGCAACAACTATGAATATTTCCAGGCTCTTTCCTTAGGCTCAGACGATTATTTGCGGGGATTCAGAAAAAACCGCTACGAAGGTTCTTCTCTTGCCTATTTGGGCACAGAATTGAGAGTCAAATTGTTTGAAAGTGGATCCTATATATTTCCCGGAACGGTAGGCATGGTTGGATTTAATGAAATTGGCCGGGTATGGATAAAGGAAGAGCAAAGTAAACAATGGCACGATGCCTTTGGAGGGGGTCTTTATTATTTTATGTACCATCTGGTCCTTGTTTCAGCAACCGTCGGGTATACAGGTGAAGGGGTGCTCCTGAATGTTTCGGTTGGAACAAAATTTAATATTACTTTCTAAATGATGATAACGCACCCCCTATTTCAAGCGGACTTATAACATTGTTCCTGAATTCNNGCGTTCACGTGGGTGATGTTACGATTGGTGAGATCGGAGTGATCAAAAAGGAGCTTGCAATAAGCGGGGATACCATGAATACAACAGCCAGAAAATGTGTCACCTCCAGTGACTTGCAGAAGAAATATATTATCTCGAAGGAATTTGTCGACCTGGTGAAGTTGGAGCAATGGCAATACGAAAGTCTGGGGATTATTGAATTGAAAGGAAAATTAAATGGAATGGAGTCGTTTTCTTTGAATATATAGACAGCGAATGGCCTGTGTTCTCGAGCCGCCAGAAGAATCAGTCTGAGCGAGGCCCGAACCTAAAATTGATTTTTATACCTCTTCGCATAAAAACAGAACCCCGGCCTTCAGGGGCCAACAACCCTATTCACCATTAAATTTTTCCTGTAATTTTTCTATCCTTATTCATAATGTCCCTTTCTCTGGGGATCTTCCCAATAGAACATCAGGAATATTCTTTGTTCCGTTTGGGTCGTATGCAGGGATGGATAAAAGCGCTGGTAATGGTCATTAAAATATATGTTATGTTCGATCCCGATACTGAGGTTTTTGTAAACCCTCACTGATACCCTTGGCTTTAACATGTTGATAAAATTATTTCCCAGTGTTCCATACTGAGACTCGTCTTTACCTGTATTATCAAATGCGTGTATGAAGTAATAATAATATAGCAGACTGATGCTGGCAAATTTACCCAAATTAAGAGTGCTTTCGACCTTCCCTTCCCATCCGTATGCAAAGCGGTAATCCCTGAACTGGGAGGTATCGCTGACCGGGCCGACACTGCTTCCGGCAAACGGAACCAGTCCCAAATGAAGGTTCGTATACAGATTGGATGTTTTGCTTAGCGGTAACTTGGTAAACAGTCCTCCGCCGAACGCTATGGTAGCTAACTCAAAGGCTTTTGTGTCAAAATAATCGTAATATTGAAAACCGCCGTAGAGGATGGACAGATTTCCAATCTTTCCATTCTTGCCGAATAAAATTCCATAACCGGTGATATTATCAACAATTTTTCTTCCTACACCAAAATTAAGTTCTGCTCGAAGCCGGAAGAAATCAAAGGGTTTTCGTTTACGAAGCTCAAAGGGATTTCCGTAATCAAGCTGGGCATTTATCATTCCATCGCTGTGACCTGATAAGAGGGTATTGGTTTGATTATTTACCGAATGTATTCCTGCAAAAAGAGTAATGTTAATGGGTTCTTTCTGATAAATTTCCTTGTTTGTTCTTCTGAAAGTTTTCCCCTGTAAAAGCCGGTTGAAACCTCTCACCGGATCAATGATTCCGGCAATTATTTCACGGAAAACCCTATTTCTTCCTATCGACCGGTCATCCAGTATATTCGAGCTTAGCCGGTACAGAACTTCTCCGAGGAAGATGCCATCAAAAGTGGTATTGATTAAATCTTCCCTCTCCGGGGTTCCGTTTTCTCCGAAAATCTTCCACATATAGCTGCCCGCAAATACAAATGGTGCAGATTCCCAGTAATTATATCCATTTGAACGGGCAGCGTTATAATAAAAGTTACCCATCATCGGATGCGAAAGGAAATTATTGCCAAACCTGTCCTGATCCCATTCCCACCCAGTTCCCCAGGGAAAACCTGCATTTACAGTTCGCTTCCAGGTATGGATATCAACCTTAGCAAATTCCAACTTCAGAAGGGATCTATCCAGTAAATTTAATACAACATTTTCCCCGACGACTTGAAGAGCAGGCTTCCAGATAGGATATTTTTTATTAAATGCCGGATCGTCATTGAGTAAATCATCGTATTTATTATGTTTGGTGGTATCGACAAGAGGTGTTTTTTTCGGCNNGCACTATGGTGTCAGCGGGGTTCTGCGCAAAGAGAATGGCTGAGGCCAAAACAAAAAATATTAAGACGGAGGCTTTTTTCATTTTATTAGAAAAAAATTAAACAGAAATTGAGTAAGGAAACCGTCGGCTTTTGGAAGACAAAAAAATAACTGGGCGAAAAAGGCAATATTCAATCTGCAAAATTTGATTACACCTTTTACTGCCATGAATATATTTTGAATTCGAATTGATTCATGCCGATCTTCCCTTGTATAGTTAAGATGCTCACCCTCCTGTCAATTCCGTACCATCTCATGTATTATGGAATCAAAACCCAGGCCATCATTGAAATAACAAGGCCCCGGCAACAGAGAGAGTGGGCCGGAGCCCGGATAGCCGTTGGAGATTATTATAACGGAAGCACGCAAACCCAACTGAAAAGCCCTGTGTTTATGCTTACCGAAAGAAAACGAACTACTTTTAATGACAGAGGATACTGCGTGCAAGTACATGTTCCCCGTTTTTATGCAGAAAAATTACTTTCGATTATTCTTACATGCTCATTTGTAGAAATAATTCTACACATCAGCAGGCATAGGTTTTTTCTTTCAGGCATCTGAGTTTAAATAATTGAAGGGTGTTTAAGTACCGAAGAATAGGTACAGGTCAAACCAAGAATATTTCCTGGCTTGTCCATTCCCTGGAATTAATTGAATCTTCCCAATTTTCAGAAACTGTGGTTACCTTCAGCATCTATTATTTATTTTTTAAGTCAGCTGGTNNCGACTTTTTTTGTATTGGTCGAACAAAATAGTTACAACTGGGAATGAAAACAAAAAATAAGGTTTTATTTAAACTGATACGGTTTTGGAAGGTTTTAGGTCCGGGACTAGTTACGGGCGCCAGTGATGATGATCCTTCAGGCATAGCAACCTACTCCCAGGCAGGCGCACAGTTCGGGCTTACTACCTTGTGGACTGCCNNGCTGAGGGGCTCACCGGGAACTTAAAAAAAAGCTACTCAAAATTTATTTTGTATAGTATGGTGCTTTTTAGTTTCCCTGCGATCATATTGAATATCGGTGCTGATATTGCCGGTATGGGTGCATCGGCCAGCCTTTTATTTCCACAGGTACCACCCTTTATTTTTAGTGCTGCCTTTACCTTGCTGCTGCTGTTGTGTATGATTTTTTTGCCCTACCGTAAAATAGCTTCCGTATTAAAGTACTTGTGCATTTTTCTTTTATTTTATTTAATAGTTCCTTTTCTGCATAAACAGGACCTGAAGGAAATACTCAAAAGCACATTTGTCCCTACCATTAAATTTAATAAGGAATTTATCGGTATTCTCGTAGCCATACTCGGCACCACGATTTCACCCTATCTGTTTTTCTGGCAGGCTACGATGGAGGTGGAAGACGTCAAACAGCTCAAGAGGCATTTAATAGTGAATAAAAGCACCATCCATAAAATGACCATGGATATTGATTTTGGAATGCTTTTCTCTAACCTTGTCATGTTTTTCATCATACTCACCACCGGTACCGTTCTTTTCAAGGGTGGCATTCACCAGATAGACACGGTGGAGCAAGCCGCCAAAGCACTAAGACCCCTGGCAGGTGAATCAGCCTACCTGCTTTTTGCTCTTGGCGTAATATCAACCGGATTTTTAGCCATCCCTGTGCTTAGCGGCGCCTTATCCTATATCATCTCAGAAACTTTTGGATGGGGCGGAGGGTTTGACAGGAAGTTTCACGAAGCCAAACCATTTTATATTATTGTCATTGTTTCTATGATAATCGGGTTGGTTATGAACCTTGCTGGTTTCAGTCCGGTCAAGGCGCTGATCTATACAGCCATTTTATACGGGGTTACCTCTCCGGTAGTCATAGCGATTGTGTTACATATTTCAAACAATAAAAAATTAATGGGGAAATTTACAAATGGGAGGTGGTCAAATATATCCGGGGTAGCCACCTTGGTTTTGATGACTGCATCTGCGCTTTGTCTCCTGTATTTTCAATTTTTTTGATGAGTCCTCGGGGTGGCGCTGCAATTCAACTTTTTATTCAGGGCGGGTTTTGAATTCCTCCCGGTTATTGGACAGTGTTGACTTTGTTTTAAAGTCAAATTCATTGGAGTTCAAAACGCCTATCCTAAAATCTTCCAGCAGCTGCAAAGAGAAGGAAGGTTTGTTTAATTCAATGGTGGAATCGTCCAGGACAATATAATTCAGCGTATCGAGGAAAACAGGGTTTTTTTTCGAGAAATAAATGGTTCCCTGCTTTGTAAATACAAGGATCGGCTGCCTGGCAAGCTCAGTTGTATCTTCGGTCCCGTTCAATTTATAATCGTAAGTCCTCCAGGTTTTATTGATCAAATAGTCAGTGACTGAGGGAGGATTTGCAGAATTGTAAGTTTTTTGGCAATCAGTTAAAAACGTCACCAGTAATAGGGTAAAAACTATCCTTCCCATCGAAGCTCTATTTATTATCACAAACTACAAAAAAATTTGCAGAACTTGTGGATAATAATTTGCAGGAAGTAAGGGAGAGTACATTATATTTATCATCCTTACCATTGAGACCCTGCACCCTAAAATATTAATCATGCAAACATTTCATAATGATACGCTTTCGCCATTAGGCACTGTGCGCACCATTCATATTCTCAATACAGGTGAAATAATTTCTTCCCTCGCCGAGTACGAAAAGGTGGAAGAAAGGTTTTCCTGGGTCAACAAGCGGGATATTTTATCAAAACTACTTCACTTACGCAACCTGACTGACCATCATAAATTTTCAGTGGTAGTCATCTATGAAGATGGTCAGTTGATCCGTGAACACATCAACGTGGACGAAAATTTCAAGCCTTTGTCATTTTGTTAGCATGTATGTACATTTTGAGCAGCTAAAAGACCAATTCAACAGCGTGCTCTTAAAATTGGGATTTACCAAGGCACGGGCAGAGCTTTGTGCCCGGGTATTTGCCGAGAACAGCAGGGATGGTGTTTATTCCCATGGCGTTAACCGGTTTCCCGTATTCGTTCGATATGTCAGGGATGGATTGATAAACATTGATGCAGAACCTGAAAAAACTGGACAAAACGGAGTGATGGAATTTTGGGACGGTCATTTGGCTCCGGGCATGTACACCGCGACGCTTGCAATGCAGCAGGCGATCGACATTTCAAAAAAAAACGGCCTTGGCTGCGTGTCTGTTAAAAATACCAACCACTGGATGCGTGGGGGAACCTACGGCTGGCAGGCAGCAGAGGCGGGTTGCATAGGCATATGTTCAACCAATACCATTGGAAATATGCCGCCCTGGGGGGGCAAAGAGCCCCGCCTGGGAAACAATCCTCTGGTTATTTCCGTCCCCCGCAATCAGGGGCATATTGTTTTGGATATGGCCATTTCACAATTCTCCTATGGCAAATTGCAGGAATATGAACTTAAAAATGAACAACTTCCGGTTGCGGGAGGCTATGACGAGCAGGGCCGGCTGACTACTGTCCCGGGGAAGATCAGGGCCTCGAAAAGAATTCTGCCCATTGGTTTCTGGAAGGGATCCGGTCTGTCTTTAGTCCTGGATATTTTACTGGCCGCCTTAAGCGGCGGGCGTTCCGTGGCAGATATAACCGCCGACGGGAAAGAATACGGTCTTTCACAGTTTTTCCTTTGCATCCATTCAAAAGAGTTGAAACTCACTGTATCGGATAAAATAATTGAGTACACCAAAAGCAGTGCGCTGGTTAACGACCGGGAAGAAATTCTCTACCCTGGCGAAAAAACCCTTGCCACGCGGCAGAGGAATGAAAAACAGGGAATACCCGTAAATGAGGACATCAGNNCCTATGAATCCATCCCCTAATCAGGTCTTACCCTCTGGGCATAGACGATTTCGTTATGCCTGACGGCATTTTCACGGATCGTGAAATCCGGGTCGAAATAAAACTTTCTTTTCAGCCATCCTTTTTTTCTGTAAAATACCCAGCCATCGGGTCTTTGCTGTGAACCTAAATAACTAATTGGGCCCAAAGGATTTCTTTCGTTGTAGTCGTTTATAAAAATGAAAAAAAGCTGCCCCAGAGCCATATTTACCGGGGCTTTGGATGTAAAATTGGTCAGGTTCCTGTCTTCCTTTTTTTTCGAAAATTCAAAACTTATAACCAGTATCTGCGACAGATCAATCATATCAAGATCCGGCATATCCGTATCGAGAGGGTAATACCACAATTTATAATTCCTATAGGGAATTTGTAAAAAATAGCGGTAAGTTTTCCAGCAGAAGTAAGGAATGATAAAAGGCAATACAAAAGTGAGAAAGGAATAATNNCAAGGTGGCCAGCAGCCCTATCCAGAAACCCTGCTGATCCGGCCTCAAAAGATATCTTTTAAGCAAGGGGACATGGACAATTCCCATTATCAGTACAAGCAACTGTGCGAGGTAATAATTCAGGTCAACTGAGTCAGGGCTTATCCATTGCATTAAGCCAACGGCACAAAATAAAATCAGTGCTGCCAATCCGTAAATTAAAATCCTAAGGCGGTTTTGTTTTTCAATTAAAGTGCCATCCATATCTGCAATCCATTTTCTGAATCC
>PLCH01000324.1 GCA_003135585.1 Chitinophagaceae bacterium | reverse complement strand
GGCGCATGAAACCCGATGGCAGCAACCAAGAACAAATTACCCGTGATGATTTTAATAACTGGTTTGCCCATATTTCTCCGGACGGGAAATGGTTTGTATATCTTACTTTCCTGAAAGAGGAAACTCCTGCGGGCATTCACCCACCCTATAAGCATGTGTACATCCGGCTTCTCCCCGTTGATGGGAAAGGAACGCCTAAAGTGCTGGCTTATGTTTATGGGGGTCAGGGATCAATGAATACACCCTCCTGGTCTCCAGATAGTAAAAGAATTGCTTTTGTCAGCAACACAGATATGTCCGAAATCAACCACAAAGGGAATTGATCTTACAGGATTCAAACAAATATTGTTAACCGATAAAAGAGCGCCGGGAGACACAAAAATAGCTGGTCTTGATCCGACAATTTTCCATAGCTTTTAATCCTTAAACATTTATATGGCTAGCCCAAAAAAATATCTGCTTTACCAGTTTGCTTCCTTATTGCTTTTTATTTCATGCCATCGTCCTCCGAAATTGTTTGAAAGTTTATCCTCTTCTAAAACTCATATCGATTTTGCTAACAACCTTGAAAACAGGCAATCCTTGGGGATCCTTACTTATATATATTATTATAATGGAGGTGGGGTGGCAATAGGTGATATCAATAATGATGGATTACCTGATATTTATTTTACAGCCAATAGCAAAGGACATAACAAACTTTATTTAAACAAAGGCAATTTTGAGTTTGAAGATATTACTGACAAGGCAGGCGTTGCCGGTACTTCAGACTGGTGCACCGGCGCAACGATGGCAGATGTCAACGGAGATGGGCTTTTGGATATTTATGTTTGCGCAGTCACCAACATGCACGGTTTGAAAGGCCACAACGAATTATTCATTAATAATGGAAACGGCACCTTTACAGAAAGCTCCGAAGCTTATGGATTGAATTTTTCTGGATTTTCAACACAGGCCGTTTTTTTTGATTATGATCATGATGGCGATCTTGATTGTTTTATCCTTAATCAATCAGAACATCCAAATCAAAATATCGCAGATACCAGCTACCGGAAAAAATTCGATCCGAATTCAGGAGAAAGATTATACCGTAACGATCAAGTGAACGGACAACGAAAATTTACAGATGTTTCTTCCAAGTCCGGTATTTATCAAAGCAGCCTGTGTTATGGATTGGGCGTTGCAGTTGGCGATCTGAATAACGATGGCTGGGAAGATATTTATGTAGGAAATGATTTTCATGAAAATGACTACTACTATATAAACAATGGGGACGGGACTTTTACAGAGAGCGGAGCAAGTCATTTCAGGCATTACAGTCGTTATAGTATGGGAAATGATATAGCGGATTTTAACAATGACGGGCAACTGGATATTGTTTCCGCTGATATGTTGCCGCCGGATGAGAAAACGTTAAAAACCTACGGCAACGGAGAGCATCTTGCCATTTATAATCAAAAGATTACAAAGAATGGTTATCAGAACCAGTATTCGAAGAACTGCCTTCAAAAAAACAATGGCAACGGAATTAGTTTTAGCGATGTTGGGTTAATCAGCGGAATATCTGCCACTGACTGGAGCTGGAGTCCGCTATTTGGAGATTTTGATAATGACGGGAATAAGGATTTGTTTATATCCAGCGGGATAGTAAAACGCCCGCTTGACCTCGATTTTGTGATGTTCTTTTCCAATATCAAGAATCCTCAGTCTTTTGGAAGCCCGGACAATTATCAAAAGGCAATGCTGGATAAAATGCCCGATGGTTCTTCACATCCCTACTTATTCAAAGGGGATGGAAATTTGCATTTCCAAGATAAAAGTGAAGATTGGGGAACTGGTGACCTGAAAGGATATTTTAATGGTGCCGCCTATGCTGACCTCAATAATGATGGAAACCAGGATATAGTGATTAATTGCCTCAACGGTCCGGCTACCATTTTAAGAAATAATGCACCAAAGAAAAATTATCTCTCTTTATCTTTTAAGGGCGATGGGATGAATACTTCAGGGATTGGTACCAAAGCATATATTTTTGCGGGTGCAAAAATGCAATATCAGCAATTAATGCTTACCAGGGGTTTTATGTCATCCTCCGAACCCCGCTTGCATTTTGGACTGGATAGCCTCCCTTTGGTAGATAGTATTTNNGATTTTAATTATGAGCATTTTTTTTCTAGACGAAATGCCGTTGTTGAAGATATAAGTAAACTAGTCGATGTCGATTGGAAACATGAGGAAGATAATTTCATAGATTTCAATGACCAATACCTTATTCCACATATGGAATCCACTAGAGGGCCCAAACTGGCCATTGCCGACGTAAATAAAGATGGACTGGATGATATTTTTGTTTGTGGTGCAAAAGGACAGCCGGGCTTACTGATGATCCAAACCAAAACAGGAAAATTCATAAAATCAGATACGGCTGTTTTTAAGAGGAACAAAGAAAGCGAAGGAGTGGATGCTGTTTTTTTTGATGCGAACAATGATGGCTTCCCCGACCTGTATGTCGTAAGCGGGGGTAATGAATATGAAGATGGCGATCCCAATTTAGCTGATCATTTGTATCTGAATAATGGCAAAGGACATTTTACAGAAGCGGCAGGAGCATTGCCTTCCGTATTAACAAATAAATCCAGTGTGACTGTTGCAGATATCAATAGAGATGGGAATATTGATATTTTTGTGGGCGGACTCGCTTCCGCAAAAAAATATGGATATACAAGGGCGCCCTCGTATCTTTTATTAAATGATGGGAAAGGTCATTTTACGCTCGCCGACGACTCTGTTATTTCCTTAAAAGAAACCGGTATCGTCACCTCTTCCATGTTTGCAGATATAAATCATGATGGTTGGGACGACCTTATAGTCGCTGGTGAATGGATGGGAGTAAAGATTTTTGTCAATGATAAGGGAAAGTTTAAACCTATCGAAATCAGTCATTCAACCGGCCTTTGGCAAACTGTCTTTGTGACAGATCTTAACGGTGATGGAAATCCTGATATTTTAGCCGGAAATTGGGGGCATAATTCAAAACTATATGCTGGAAAAGATGGTCTGTTGAAATTATATGTAAAAGATTTTGACTTTAATGGCTCAATTGAACAAATCATGACCTATTTCATTAATGGAAAGGAATATCCATTTCTAGGAAAGGACCAGTTGGAACTCGCATTACCAGCACTCAAACACGAACATCTGACTTATGACGAAGTAGCTGGAAAAACAGTTCAATATATGTTTGGCGATATGTTGAAAGATTGCGTTGAACTGAAAGCCGAAACCCTCACTTCTTCCTGTTTTATTAACGACGGGAAAGGAAATTTTATTAGAAAGGATTTGCCGGAGGAATTACAATTAGCCCCGATCTTTTCCTTTGCCAACTTTCCATATCAAAAAAATGGGACATACATTGCCGTTGGTAATTTTTATGGTGTGTTGCCATTTGAAGGGCGATATGACGCTATGATCCCAATTATTTTTGAGTATGATACAAAAACAAGTCAATTCAAGCCACTATTAGGGCTTCCCAACATAGACGGAGAAATCCGCGATGCAAAATGGATTAAATATGCTGGAGGCGGCAAAATATTAGTTCTTGCAAAAAATAATAGTGAATTGATTTTCCTAAAGCCTCGACTTTAAACCAATTGTATAAACTCCGTTCATGTATAAGGCCGTATTTATAGACATTGACGGAACTTTGCTCAAAAATGATCATACAATCAGCGAGGCATCGATATCTATCATTCAAAGGCTAAAAGAAAATAACATCCTGGTAGTACTCGTTTCCGCCAGGCCATTACATGGCATATTGCCGATAGCAAGCGAAATTGGGCTGATAAATTTTCCGATTGCCAGCCTTAATGGCGCTTTTATAGTTGTTGAGGAAAAGGCAATTTTTGAATCAACTATTGATATTAGCATTATTATTCAGCTTTATAAAGAATTGCAGAAATATAATGCGCCGCTAATTTTCTACCAGCAGACACGATGGTTTGCAGAAATGCGAAATCTCAATACGGATAGTGAGCAAAAAATTACGCCTGTTCCAATAATTATTGAACCCTTTAACAATCTATTAGGTACATGGAAAAATGAAAAGACGGGGCCAAATAAAATTCTCGTAATAGCAGAAGCAGCGGTTATAAATGAAATACAAAATAATTTGAAACCGCGATTTATTAACCAATTAAATATTTACACATCGAAACCAACTTATCTGGAAATAATGAACATAGAGGCTTCAAAAATAAATGCTGTGAAATTTATTATTCATCGATATAATATTAAACGGGAAGAGATCATCGCTCTCGGCGACAATTTTAATGATAAGGAAATGATAACCTATGCTGGAACCGGTATAGCTATGGGTAACGCACCTGATGAAGTAAAAGCAGCAGCTGATTATGTAACCGAAACAAATAATAATGACGGGGTTCCTAAAGCCCTTATGAAATTTATTGATTTATGATTTATCCCCAAGTTTTTTGAAAGCTTGTAATAGAAAATAATAATAAAGCTTCTTTTGCCTCCGCCTGNNGTACCGATGATTTGTTCCCTCAATTAATCCAGAACACATATTGAAATGAAACGCATTCAATCTGGTGGCCCACAAGTTGTAGGAAAGCTTGAAATTAAGCGCTAAAAGTATCAGATTTAAATGTTATTTTATGGCCTAATATGAATGCTAATAAGTCCTAATTAAATTTTTATTAATAGGAAATTTTGTCGGGAGGTATATCAGGTGTTATGACTTATTTCTTAGCTTGAAATTCAATCAGGTTTTACCTCCAAACTTGACCCACGCTTGACCCATTAAAATATTTATTGTTGAATATCAACTAATTGCAAATCCAGTCCTGGGCACTTTATAATACATTGTATATCAATTGATTAAAATGTTTTGTTTTTTACTATGTGATTTAATTTTCACGCTTTCTCCCGCATACTCCCACTTTCTGAAAGTCATTTTACCTTCGCTTATTCCCGCTCTTGTAATATAAAAAGCACAGAGCTGTTACTAAAAAATTGCCTATTTATAAGGGGGGACCTCATAGTAGTAGAAAGTCTAAATTAGTACTGTCCTAAAATCGGGAAGGCCTCAGGCATGGTGCTTAGAATCTAAACGAGTATTGGTTAGTTTGGAAGGATATGCGAGTCTTTCCGAAGCGCTCAATGTAACGCTTCAATTCTTTGATTCTATATTGCACTCCATCTCGTTACGCTGTCAGTTTTTATGTTAAAAGGCATAGTAGGCAGAATGAGCAGTTTAGTTCTATCAAAATTTTAAGATTGGTCTTAATTTTCTGTTCTAAATACTATGTCATGAGAGCGAAAAATCTAAAAAACAATTCATCCCCAGAATTTAATTTTTATATTGGACTAGATGTCCACAAAAAGTCCTGGAGTGTAACTATTCGAACATTGGGTTTAGAAGTAGCCCATTTTACGCAGAAACCAAATCCTTCACAATTACTGGGATATTTAAAGAAGAATTTCCCTGAAGGTCAATATTTCTGTGCCTATGAAGCCGGCTTTTCAGGGACTTCCCTACATTTTGCACTTAATAATTTAGGGATCCAAAATATTGTTGTGAACGCAGCAGACATTCCTCAAACAAACAAACAGAAAAATAGCAAAACAGATCTCCACGATAGTCGTTCTATCGCCAAATATCTGGAAAAGGGGTTGCTATCTGGTATTCATGTTTTGTCCATAGAACAACAGGAAATACGAGCTCTATTTCGTTGTCGTGAAGCCACTGTAAAGGATACGTCAAGAGCTATCAATCGCCTGCGCTCCTTTTTATATTTCTTTGGAATTGAAGTTCCAGATGTATTTAAGGATAAAACCTACATATCGAAAAAATTCACAACTTGGCTTTCAACCGTAAAGCTTTCCACTTCTGAAGGAAACGAATCACTTAAGGAATACATTAATCAACTTCACTATCACCGGAACCAAGTCTTATTGGTCACAAAACAGCTACGAAAATCAATTTTAGAACGTTTTGATGAAAGCTTCACTTGCATGCTTTCTGTACCAGGAATAGGCCCGGTAACAGCTATGGGCATTCTATCTGAAACTGGCGATCTAAATCGATTTAAGAATCCAGATGAATATGCTTCATATTTGGGATTGATACCAGCTGAACATAGGTCTGGGGAATTTACAAATATGCCCACCCTGCAGCCAAGGTGTAATATGCATTTGCGCCCTTTGTTGGTCGAGTCAGCCTGGTTTGCTATAAAGCAATGTCCTACTATTTTAGCCTATTATAAAAAGCATGCTGGAAAAAATAGTAAAAAAGCAATCATTAAAGTAGCTCGTAAAATTGCATTGATAGCTAAATCCGTTTCCATTAACAAGACACCTTATGATTCTTATTATGGCATATTGTCGAATGAAAAACTCTGTAGCAATTGAGATTTAAAAATCGTTTTATAGGGTTTGGATTAAAATATATTTTTTTAAAATGAATCGAAAAACTTAAAATATTTCTGGAGGAAAGCGCAAGACTTAATCGGTTACTTGATAACATTTGTCAGTAGGCGTGCCTCCATTAATTCTTAAAAGAACTTGCAGCTTCCATGAATGGAATGACTGCTCATAGCAGATTGAGATTTTTGATTTATTTAAAAAGATTGTAAATTTAAGTACCATTTAATGGAGCCCCGGACCTATGCCTTTTACATAGCAGATTAAGTCATCACAGGTATTTGTTCTTTGTCAGATATAATAGTGGGTATTACAATTAATGGTATTTCTTTTGAAAGCAAAAGGAGCAAACCATTTTTTAAGACTGGGTTCTTAACGACAAGTTTCTATTACTAAACTTTTCCCGATCATTTGGTCGAGCTGCAAACCAAAGGAAAATATAAATTGGTACACGCTTGTATGCTAACTGGTTTTCAATATATAGGTTGTACTCCTTCCTCCCGCTTCTTCTTTTTTCAGAACTGCTTTACCCACAAGGTCCTGTATATCACGGAGAGCTGTATCCTGAGAAGTTTTGTTGATGGCTGCCCATTTTGAAGTATTCAGCTTGCCGTAAAAGCCGTCCAACAGTTTATTGATCATAAGCTTTTGCCTTTCATTCATATCTGTTCTTGAATTACGATCCCAGAATGACGCTTTTTGAAACACACTCGCCAGTGTTTCGCTCGTGGAAGAGATGGCCCTGTCCAAGAAGGCCAGGAACCATCCAAGCCAAGGGGTAATATCCAGGTCATCTTTTTGGGTTTTTTCCAGTAT
>PLCH01000087.1 GCA_003135585.1 Chitinophagaceae bacterium | reverse complement strand
CCGTAAGCCCACCCACCATGGTTCCAGGGTCCGATGACTAAATAATTTTTATGATCTTTATCCAGTTTTTCCCAGGTCTCATAAGCCTTGACAGGTCCGTAAAAATCCTCCTGGTCCCACCAGCCGGCCACATTCATGACTAGTACTCTGGGTGAATCCAACCGGTAGGCAAGTGCCTGTTTCTGCCAGAATTCATCGTTATTTGGATGCTGCGTAAAATCATTCCAGGAGGGAAGTTTACCAAAGAAATATTTTTTGTTGACATTGGACAGCGGCCCCAATTTCAAGTACCAATCATAGGTGTCAGCAATATCAAAGGGGAAAAGCGAATCTGTTTTGGAAGCTTCTTCCATAAAAGAGTATTCAAATCCATAGCTAAGCCGAAAAGCGCCATTGTGATGAAAATCATCACCTAAAAACATATCTGCCGGACTTGCTTGTTCTGAGACCGCTTTTAAAGCGGGATGCGGGTCAATCGCTCCCATCACTGCGGTCCATCCGTCATAAGAAATGCCGTACATACCTGCTTTCCCGTTGTTACCGGGAATATTTTTCAACAGCCAGTCAAAACTGTCATAAGTGTCCGTGCTCTCATCAATAGACCTGCTATCATTTTTATCGCGGGTAAAACGCTGCATTTCAAATTTGCCTTCGGAAAGATAACGGCCACGGATATCCTGATAAACAAAAATATAACCCTCTTCGGCCATTTCTTTTACATAAGGGTTCTTTTCAGGACTTGGAAATCCATTTACGCCATAGGGGGTTCTTTCCAACAGAAATGGAAGGGCTTCTTTTTGATCGACTGGTGTGAAAATAACCGTATGCAGCCGAACACCGTCCCTCATGCTGATCATGACCTCGCTCCGACGGTATTTATCCGGGACCCCGGATCTCGGCAGGCCGGTTTGTGCTGTTAACAGAAAGGCCAAAAATAAAATTCCCTTTAAAAATACTATCCTCATAAAAAAGAATTGAAAAATTATAAAAGTGATCAGGTATTGAATTCAATAGTGGTTCCGAGCCAGGCCATCATACCCATCCCTGTTTCTATAGCAGCTTCATCGATATTGAACGTAGGAGTATGAACACCGGACACGATTCCTTGTTCAATATTCATCACTCCAAGCCGGTAGAAGCAACCTGGGATTTGCTGGGTATAGTATCCAAAATCTTCCGAACCCATCCGCACTTCAGTTTGCAGAACATTTTCCTCACCCATAAATTCCGATGCCTTTCGGACGGCAAGTGTGTTCAGCTCTTCATTGTTGTAGACAACGGGATAACCTACGTCGATATTGATATCTATTTCGGCCCCCATTGAATGGACCAGTTCTGTAGCCAGTTTGCGAATAAGCTCATGTGCCTGGAACCTCCAATTTTCATCCATAGCCCGGAAAGTGCCCATGAGTTTAACTTCGCTGGGAATGACGTTGGTGGTATGTCCGCCCTGGACTGAAGTAATGGATAATACCGATGGGCTGAATGGGTTTCTGTTACGGCTGATGATTTGTTGCAAGGCAACAATGAGATGGGAGGCGACTAATATGGTATCGACCGTCGTATGGGGGGCTGCCGCATGACCGCCTTTGCCGCGGATGGTCATATACAATTCATCTGCACTGGCCATCACCCTGCCGCCCCGGAAGCTGAGCTTGCCGGTTTCAAGTCCCGGGTGTACGTGAAGTCCGAAGATGGCAGCCGGCCTGGGATTTTCAAGCACTCCTTCCTTTATCAAAAGGCTGGCTCCCCCGGGGTTTTTTTCTTCCCCCGGCTGAAAAATAAGTTTGACTGTTCCTTCCCACTCATTTTTTAATTCGCCCAGTATCTTTGCTGCTCCAAGCAATATGGTTGTGTGCACATCATGCCCGCAGGCGTGCATGACGCCTTCCCTAAGGGATTTATAGGGAACCCTGTTTTCCTCCTTAATTGGTAAGGCATCCATATCGGCCCTGAGGGCAATGACTCTTTTGCCAGGATGCCTGCCATTAAGCAATCCCACAACGCCCGTGCTGGCTTTTATTTCAAAGGGAATATTCCATTCGGTCAGTTTTTTTTGCACAAAAACGGAGGTTTCGAACTCCTTGTAACTCAACTCAGGATGAGCGTGTAAATGGTGCCGTATGCTGATGAATTCAGGAGCATATTTTTTGGCGAGCTGTTTTATCTTTTGCTGAAGCATGGGTTAGTTTGATTATTGCCTATTCATCCTCTTTTAATTTCTCCGGCTTTACTTCGATTATATCCCGAATGATATAAACACCCGAAGGGAACATTTTGGATAATTGCAGAAGATAGGTTTCCGCCTCTTCGGTTGTTCTGAAATTTCCTAGCTTCAATTTGTAATTCGGAGCCTGGTAAATCAGGTAAGGTTTTAGCTCAGGATATGCCTGATAGACTTTTGTTTTTACTGCAAATACCTTATTTCGATCATTGGAATTAATTACCTGAATTCTATAACCGGGAATATTTCGACGGCTATCCCGAGTAGTTTCTTCATTTATCTGGATCTGTTTTTTGATCAGCTGGTCAACACGAGGGTCTTTATGAATCACAATTCTGTCAGAATCAGACTGCGCAAATAATTTGCCTGCAAATAACAAACAGAAGACAAGATTTTTTTTCATCCTTTTGTATTTTCGTATTCAATACTTAAACCTGTTTTGCCGGAACCCTGGACTCAGTCAGGATCTCCACACTGGCACTGCAGCCCAGACGATCCGCTCCTGCCTCAATTAAGAGCTTGGCAAATTCGTAATTCCGGATCCCTCCGGATGCCTTAATCCTAACGGATTCGGGCAAGTGCTTCCGAATCAGCTGGACACTTGCAACCGAAACTCCTTTTTCGGAATATCCTGTGGAGGTCTTGATGAAATCCACCTGAAGTTTTGCGTAGATTTTGCAACACCGGATAATCTCCTCCTCGGTTAGGAGGCCTGTTTCAATAATTACTTTTATCAGTTTATTGTTTGCATGGATTTTCTGCGTTATTTCCCCCATTTCTTTTTCGAGAAATGACCAATCACCGTTTTTCAATGCAATTAAATTGATCACCGTATCCAGTTCATCCGCTTCATCAGTAACGGCCTGATCTATTTCTGCCAGTTTTGCTTTAATTGCTGAATATCCAAACGGAAAACCAATCACCGTTGCCACTTTAACTGAAGACCCTGCAACCATTTTCTTTGCCTGTTTAACCAGTGAAGGCGGGATACAGACTGCAGCAAACCCGTATTGAATGGCTTCTTCGCATACTTTTTTCAGTTCATTATATAGGGTAGCGGGTTTCAAAAAAGTATGATCAATATATGAAGCTATATTCATCTAAGTTATTACTGTTAATAAAATTATAGGTTCGAAATTACTCTATTTCTGTAAATTCGGAATTCCTTTTTCATTACCAAAACTATAACTATATGGGAATTTTCAGGGAATGCCTTCCGGGAAAATCATTCTTCCTTTTACTGTTTTTTTTGATTTTGTCACAATTGGCCACTCCGCAATCCACTTTCCCTGTAAACGGGGTCGCAGATCCCAGGATAAAATGCTATGCTTTCACCAATGCATTTATTATGAAAGACAGTCAGACTTCGTTGGATTCTGCGATATTAGTGATCCGGGAAGGGAAGATCGTTGCAATTGGTAAAAATGTAATCATTCCAAATGATGCAGTAACTGTTGATTGCAGGGGTAAATATATCTGCTCCTCTTTTATTGATATTTATGGTGACTATGGTGTTTCAATTGCGCCGCGGCAATCTGTTATTGATCCCAATAATTTTATCCATGCAAATTCGAATACCAAAGGGGCATACGGTTGGAACCAGGCTATCAGACCTGAAGTGGATGCCTCGAAAATTTTTGTAGCAGATGATGCTAAAGCAAAATTAATGCGGGATAATGGTTTTGGCACAGTGCTGACTCATCAGAAAGATGGTATTGCGCGAGGTACGGGTGTGTTGGTTACCCTGGCCAATGACAAGGAGAATCTTGTCATTATTAAAGAAAAAGCCTCTGCTCATTATTCCTTAAATAAGGGAAATTCTCTTCAAAGTTATCCTACTTCTTTAATGGGGGCCATCGCTTTATTGCGCCAGACTTATCTCGATGCAAAGTGGTATAAAAATAAGCCTGCACATGAAGGAGTGAACCTGAGCCTACAAGCCTGGCTGGACAATCAAAACCTGCCACAAATTTTTGAAGCCGATGACAAATGGAATGATCTCCGTGCGGACAGGATCGGCAATGAAGAAGGCGTAAAATATATTATTAAAGGAGGAGGCAATGAGTACCAGCGTATAAAAGAAATCGCCGGTACCCGGGCAAGTTTTATATTGCCTCTTAATTTTCCGGTGGCCATTGATGTGGAGGATCCCAACGATGCACGTTTAGTTTCTTTAGCTGATATGAAACATTGGGAATTGGCACCTTCCAATCCTGCTGCCTTTGAAAAAGCCCATATTCCATTTTGCCTTACAATGGCGGATCTGAAAGATTCAAAACAATTCATGTCAAACCTAAATAAGGCATTTGACAATGGCCTGACCGAGCTTGCCGCATTTGACGCACTCACGAAAATGCCCGCCACTCTTTTAGGTGTATATGATAAGGTGGGAAGCCTTGAGCCCGGCAAACTTGCCAATTTCCTTATAACAGATGGTCCTGTGTTCAGGGAAAAAACGGCTGTCCTTCAAAATTGGATACAGGGAACTAGATACGTATTGAAAGAGAACGGGTGGAATGATGTAAAGGGCATTTATAACCTGGTTATTCATCTGCCTGAAGGGCAGGTTAGCTATAGGCTGGATGTAAAAAATTCAGGTGAGGCAAACGTCATTGGAAAAGATACACTGCTGGTAAAATTTGCATTTGACGGGAAACTCATCAAATTGAATTTCTCACCTGGGAAGGCGGCAAATGCCGCTATTTACCGTTTAAGCGGCACGGCATATAGGGATTCTTGGAATGGAAGCGGCGAAGATACATCCGGTAATCCAATATGGTGGACGGCTAATTTCTCAAGACCAATTTTAGTTCCTCCCGATACAACGGGTAAAAAAATACCTTCCATTCCTGGCAAGGTTTATTATCCATTCGATGGTTATGGATGGGAGGAATTACCACAAGCAGCCAACCTCTTGATAAAAAATGCAACAGTCTGGACAAATGAAAAGGAAGGGAAATTGGAAAACACCGATGTGCTGGTAAAAAATGGAAAGATCGCACAGATAGGCAAAAATTTGTCCGAAGTTTCTGCAACCGTTATTGATGGCACCGGAAAACATCTGACCCCAGGCATTCTTGATGAACATTCACATATTGCAGTTGTATCCATCAATGAATGGGCACAATCAGTTACCTCTGAGGTTCGCATTGGGGATAATCTCAACCCAGAAGATATTGATATTTATCGTCAGTTAAGCGGTGGAGTTACTTCCTCCCATATCCTGCATGGCTCTGCAAATACAATAGGAGGGCAAACCCAATTGATAAAATTAAGATGGGGGGCAAATGATGAGGATCTGAAATTCAGGAATTGGGATCCTTTTATAAAATTTGCTTTGGGGGAAAATGTAAAAGTCACCTATTCCTCTCAAAATAATCGTTTCCCCGATACGAGGATGGGGGTGGAGGCAGTATTGGTAGATGCATTCCAGCGGGCCAGAGATTACCAGAATACGATGAAAAAAATTGGTCCCTTCAGAAAAGATCTGGAGTTGGATGCGCTGGTTGAAATTTTGGAGAAAAAACGTTTCATCACCTGCCATTCTTATGTTCAGAGCGAGGTTATCGGCATGATGAGGGTCGCTGAGAAATTCGGTTTCAGGGTCAACACTTTTACACATATATTGGAAGGATATAAAGTGGCAGATAAGATCAAACTGCAGGGTGCCAATGCGTCTACATTCTCTGATTGGTGGGCATATAAGGTGGAGGTGCAGGATGCCATACCCTATAATGCAAGCATTATGCAAAGGATGGGATTGAATGTCTGTATAAATTCCGACGATCCTGAGATGGCCCGCCGGTTGAACCAGGAAGCCGCAAAAAGTGTNNGAAGATGCCTTGAAAATGGTCACTTTAAATCCTGCAAAAGCATTGCACGTTGATGACAGGGTGGGTAGTATCAGGGCTGGCAAGGACGCAGACCTGGTATTGTGGAGCGATCACCCATTGAGTATTTATGCCAAATCCCTGAAAACTATTGTCGATGGAATTGTATACTACGATGCAAATAGGGATTTGATCTTAAGAATGCGCATTGCCAGTGAACGAAACCGCCTGATTCAAAAAATGCTGTCAGAGAAAAAACTTGGCATGCCGGTTCAACCCCCCCGGCCAAGTTTAAGAAAATTGATGGATTGCGGTGACCACCCGGACGGCGACGGTTTGTTAAGAGCAAATATGAAAGACGGAGGATTGGAATAAACAGTCAGTTAAACAAAAAATATTTATGAAGAAGTACTTAATAACCGGAGCAATATCCTTCCTAATTATTGCACAGTCCAGGTCGCAGGACAACGTTTACCCCGCAAAAGAATATAAAGGAGTTTTATTCATCACGCACGGCACCATTCATGTAGGGAATGGAAAGGTAATTGAGAACGGGACCATAAAAATCACCGACGGAAAAATTATCGAGATCGGCCAAAATGTAGTTGTCACGAAGGAAGAGTCCAGGGTGGTGGACGCCAGAGGCAAGCAGGTTTATCCCGGTTTGATCCTCCCTGAAACAGACCTGGGGTTTAAGGAGATAGCCAACAATGTCCGTGGCAGCAACGATTATTTTGAACTGGGCGATCTGAATCCCGATATCCGTTCCATTGTTGCCTACAATACTGATTCGAAAATAACCAATACCTTAAAAGCAAATGGTATTTTGTTGGCCAGCATAACCCCGCAGGGAGGCACGATCAGCGGTTCATCCACGGTCGTCCAGCTGGATGCGTGGGATTGGGAAGATGCGACTTATAAAATGGATGGCGCCATTCATCTGAATATGCCAAGCTTTATCAGGCCAATAGCCGACGGTACCCTACCTTTGACTCCACTGACCGACCCGATTAAAAAGTCATTGGAAAAAGTTGAAGAAATAAAGTCATTTTTTCTGGAAGCCCGATCCTATTACCTGGAATCCGTTCACAAAGAGACCAACCTGAAATTTGAAGCAGTAAAGGGATTATTCGATAAGAAGCAAAAATTATTTGTACACGCGAACCAGGTAAAACAGTTGCTTATCGCCATAGATTTTGCAAAAGATTTTGGATTTCAATTAGTGATTGTTGGCGGGAGCGAAAGCTGGCAAATAGCTGATTTGTTGAAACAAAATAATATTCCCGTGATTCTTCAGCAGCTACATGAATTGCCTTCAACTGAAGACGAGGATATCGATCAACCTTTTAAAACGCCTGCCCAATTGCAACAGGCGGGTGTTTTATTCGCTCTGAACGATGAAAACGGAACTACCCGTTACCGAAACCTGATGTTTAACGCCGGGACTGCCGCAGCTTATGGCTTAACCAGAGAGCAAGCGCTGCAGGCCATTACGCTGAACAGCGCCAAAATCCTGGGGATAGATGATCGCACCGGTTCTATTGAAGTCGGTAAAGATGCTAATATCGTAATCAGTGAAGGGGATATTCTTGATATGCGCTCCAGTATCATTATCCATGCCTTTATTCAGGGGCGCGAGGTTAGCCTTGACAACAAACAGAAACAGCTATATGAAAGATATATGAAGAAATATGGTCTGGCAATCCAGCCGTGATTGCATCCAGGCCAAATGACAACAGATGAAATACTTTTATCAGAACAAGGAAAAGTATATTTTCAACGGCAAGAAGATTCATTTCTAATATAATAATTCAACATTTGTTATGAAAAATTGCTCACTTTTCATCGGACTATTTTTTATTTTATTCTGCCTGTTTATTTCGGCTCCGGCCCAGACAAAATTAGATAGCGTTTTGCCGGTTCGTGGTTTTTGTATCGACGCACCCAGGCCATCTGGTTTGGACTCTTTTGTACAGTTCATAGATAAAGAGCTCGTTCCGCGTAAAGTAAATACACTTCTTCTTCTGGTTGATTACCGTTACCAATTCAAATCTCATCCAGAGCTTGCAGATAGTTTTGCACTTTCAAAAGCTGATATAAAGAAAATAGTAAAGGCATGCAGGGAAAATAATATCCGTATCATTCCGCAGATCAACCTGCTGGGCCATCAGTCATGGGCGAATCATCCCAACAAACTATTGAAGGAATACCCCCAATTCGATGAAACCCCCGAAGTGAAAATGCCGGAAAAATATGTATGGCCCAATGCGGACAACTTGTATTGCAAAAGTTATTGCCCTTTGCACCCTGATTTACATCCGGTGCTTTTTGCCGTTATCGATGAACTTTGTGATGTATTTGAAAGTGATGCTTTTCACGCGGGAATGGATGAAGTATTTTATATCGGCGAGGATAAATGCCCCCGTTGTTCAGGAAGGGATAAAGCAGAACTTTTCGCTGATGAAGTGAGGCTGATCCACGATCATCTTGCCCAGAAAGGGAGGGAAATCTGGATATGGGGCGACCGGCTGCTTGATGGTAAAACAACAGGTCTTGGTATTTGGGAAGCAAGCAACAATACGACTTACCGGGCTATTGATATGATTCCAAAAGATGTCATGATTTGCGACTGGCATTACGAGCGTCCCGATAAGACAGCCGTCTATTTTGCAATGAAAGGATTCAGGGTGGTCACTTGTCCCTGGCGGGATCCGGGAGTTGCCGTTTCACAAGTAAGCGATATGGTTGGCTTCAGGCTGCAGTCTACTCCGGAAATGAAAAAACGCTTTTGTGGATTGATGGAAACAACCTGGTCACGTACCTCTTCTTTTCTGAAAAATTTCTATCAAATGCCGCAAACCCCATCGACCGAAAATACTTCCTGGAATTGTTTTAGGGTCATGTATGAAGCCATTGATAAGCTGTAACCATTTATGAATCGGATAATCATCCTGCTCGGATCGATATTGTTTCAGGCCATTCTGTTTGCCCAAAAGGGGGATACGGTGACCAAATATCTGGATATAAATATCGAACTCACGGACAAAGCCAATATGGCATATCCCGCTGTAGCAGTTAAGGATGGTGGCCATTGGTTTTTATATTCCCTTTACCCTGACACAAGTCTGCTGTTAAAGATATATTTCAGGGATAAGGCCTTATCGGTTAAAGATGGCCCCTATACCATCTACTACCCCCATAACATAAAATCCCAGGAGGGTTACTTCCGCGAAAATGAAGCTTTTGGCCCTTGGCAATTCTGGTATGAGGACGGGCAAATAAGAGATTCCGGCAGGCTTGAGAATGGCTCCATGACTGGTGTCTGGAAAAAATGGTTTCAAAATGGCAAACCCGAGTCAGTAGGCCATTTTAGTAAACCGGATATATCATTTCCGCAGGCAACCAAAGAAAATCCGCGCAGACCCAAAGACAAGTCTATTCTGCTTAAAACGGAAAAAATAAGTTTTATTAGAAACGGGCCCTGGATATCCTGGTATGAAAACGGTCGGCTAAAAGACTCAGGAGACTATTTCTACGAGCAGAAAGAGGGTCCGTGGAAATATTTTTATGAAGACGGGAAGGAACAATCCACAGGCANNAATGGACCTGGTATCATGAAAACGGCAATCTGAGTACAAGGGAGACCTATGCCAATAACAAACTTACCGGCTTATCCTGTTTCGACGAAAACGGTCAATACACCGGTGATCTGTGCAACATAATAAAAATGCCAGGCCCTTTAGGAAATTTCTCCGATCTAGATACATACATTCAGGACAGCACAGTTTGGAATGAACAAATGCTGGAACAGGCCCGCTCATGGCAAACCGACCCAGTCGTGAAAGTAAAATTCACTATCACCAAAGAAGGAAAACTCACCCATTTTTTCATATTAAGATCTCCGGGTGATCCTTTTCGAAAAGAAGCCCTGAGACTGTTTCAGGGTCTTACCAACTGGTCACCTGCCATCAGTCACAACCGGCCATCAGATTATACAATGGAATACGATATCCAATTTCATTGAACTACTTTAATGGTCCCTGCGCCGAAATAAGAATGGTATTCTCCTTTATACATGGCATCTGCACTTACAGGGCCCATCTTGAAAATTCCCGGAGATACAGCCCGAACGGCATAATAATATACTTGTTTCAGGTTTCTTAAGTCTAGAAAGAAGTTGACACGGTCATCGCGTACATCCAAGGCCGTGGGCGAACTGCTTTCCTTGATCCAATCCATTCCAGGGATATCTTTTCAGGGATATCTTTTGTAAGGGGATTATCAANNAGCAGATCGGTCATCACTATCGTTTTCAACATCCGTATTGTAAGATTTTTCCAGGATAATTTGTACAATGACCAGGTCACCTAGGGGAATATACCTAGACTATTGTGGGGGTAAATATTCATCGAATAAGTGTAAACCATCAAATAATAGTAAGGATTTCACGTTAATATTCTCCGAATCGACCTTTACCCATGAAAAAACTGCAATTATTGCGATTTAATAGCAAGTGGCGTCAGCTTAAGTTTGCCTGCCTTTTAATGATTACTGTTTTTATAATAGTATCGAACACTAAGGCAGCAACTATTTCATCAGTTGGCACCGGAAATTGGAGTGCAACTGCCTGGCCTAATACTGCGAGAACCGG